>CAZXGI010000037.1:0-23627 GCA_964639965.1 uncultured Rhodospirillaceae bacterium | reverse complement strand
TTACCTTAACAGACCAATATTCGACTGGGTTAAACACTTCAATTTCAGTTTCACGTTCACATATCATACGCAGTGCTACAGATTGGACACGTCCTGCTGAGCGGCTCCCCGGTAGTTTTCGCCAAAGGACGGGTGAAAGTGTAAATCCAACAAGATAATCAAGGGCTCGCCTAGCGAGGTAGGCGTCAACCAATTCTTTATCCAATTCACGAGGATGGTTAAATGCATCTAAAATAGCTGTTTTGGTAATTTCATTAAATACAACGCGTTTAACGTCAACACCTTCTAATAATTTTTTTTCGTTAAGAACTTCTTGCACATGCCACGAAATCGCCTCGCCTTCACGGTCTGGATCGGTTGCAAGGTACAAGTGGTCTGCACCTTTCATGGCAGCTGTAATTTCTCTGATCTGTTTCTGGGATTTGCTGCTAGCTTCCCAAACCATGTTAAAATTTTCATCTGGGTTTACCGAACCATTTTTCGATGGCAAATCGCGGATATGCCCGACACTTGCGAGAACTTTATAATCCTCACCTAAATATTTGTTGATAGTTTTCGCTTTTGACGGCGACTCGACAATTACGACATTCGACATTTGTATTTATTTTCTGTTTGGCCTCTGAATTTAAAACGCCCGCTATGCTACCAAAAAAATTTCTCAAATCTGAATTTAGTACCATAGCCGGTATAACTTCAGGGGACATTTGGCACCGCTAATTGATTTCGTCAACACTAACTGCTAAAGAATTTGTTTTTATTTTTGCAAGAGGTGGATTTAATTGTTTCTTTGGTTGATTTGATAAAGGCAAATTATTCTTTTTTTTTCAATATTTTATAATAATTGTAATTTAATAAGGTAGCGCTAATTTAGGTACAACATGGTTAATATAAGATTTTAAGTAATTTAATCTCATAATGTCAAAAGTCGCTCCATGATTTTGATAATACTTGATGATTCAATAATTAATTTTTTGCGCCAATTTTTGTCTCGGTGCCTGTCATTAGTTTACGGATATTAGTATGGTGGCGTATGACAGAAAGAACTGCCAGCAATGATGCAAAAACAAAAATCTCTCCCCGGTCTAGATAGAATGCGTAAAATGGCGAAGCCACTATAGATATAATGGCAGCCAATGATGAATACCTGGAAATCGCAGCAGTTAGGAGCCAAGTGATGCAGGTGGCTAGGCCAATTGGCCAGGCAATCATAAGCAATGTGCCAAGGGTCGTTGCGACACCTTTACCACCATGAAAGCGTAACCAGATTGGGAAGTTATGACCTATAACTGTGGCCATGCCTCCGACGATGCTAAGATCCAAAACGTTTTTGCTACTCGAGAAGAAAAGATAGACTAGAAATACGGCGAGGGCACCTTTACCTCCGTCCAATAATAATG
Organism: uncultured Rhodospirillaceae bacterium; assembly: GCA_964639965.1. GTDB lineage: Bacteria > Pseudomonadota > Alphaproteobacteria > Rhodospirillales > UBA2165 > TMED23. The sequence continues at coordinate 22,230 of CAZXGI010000037.1, read as the reverse complement.
TCAGTAGTGCAAGTTTTTTGCTGCCCGTTCTTAGTACATTGGTTGCCCCAACGTTACCAGAACCTAACGCTCTGATATCTTCCAATCCGGATAAGCGTGTTAGAACTAGTCCAAATGGGATTGAACCTAAAAGGTAAGCTAGGGCTGCCACTACAAAGTGGGTCAGAGAAATCAGCGAAATGGCATTTTCTGACATTTATTTTATTTTTCCCCATTTTGGAAAACTGTCCGGCCATCAATGACTGTGCGCATTACGACACCTTGCACCAAACGCAAATCAAAGGGCGTATTTTTTGACTTACTTATCAGATCAGAGTCTTTGACTTGCCAGCCCTGTTCAGGATCAAATAGAATTAAGTCTGCGGCGGCTCCTTTGGCAAGGGACCCAGCTGGTAGTTTGAAGAGTTTTGCTGGAACATGGGTAATTTTTCCAAGTGCATCTAATAATGACAGCTCACCATTATGATAAAGATCAAGGCTTACTGCGAGCAAAGTCTCAAGGCCTACACCCCCGGATTCAGCTTGTGTGAAGGGTAAACGTTTACTATCTGCATCCTGAGGGGTATGGTCACTAGCAATTACATCGATAGTACCATCTTTAAGACCAGCAATAATTGCTTTTCGGTCATCTTCGGAACGTAGTGGCGGAGAAAGCTTAGCAAAAGTTCGATAATCTTCAACTGATTGATCGTTAAGTGCAAAATAAGGTGGCGCAGTGTCACAAGTAATATTCAATCCACGTGCCTTACCCTTCCTTATAACATCGACAGCTTCCCCCGTTGAAATATGGGCAAAATGTAGCTTGCCACCGGTCATTTCTACCAGACGCAAGTCACGCTCAACAATTATAATTTCAGCCTCTTTAGGAATGCCGGGAAGACCGAGCCTGGTAGCTGTTTCACTAGCATTCATGCCACCTAATGGCGCTAAAGTCGGTTCCTCTGGATGTTGGACAATTAGCAAATCAAATGTGCTCGCATAACTAAGAGCTCGTCGTAACACTTGAGCGTTAGAAATTACTTGGTCTCCATCAGTAAAAGCTATCGCTCCAGCTTCAGCAAGTATACCTATTTCGGTAAGTTCTTTACCCTCCAAGTTTTTAGTTAGAGCTGCATAAGGATAAATTTTTGATAATCCAATTTTACGTGCTCTTCTAGCTACAAATTCGACTTGAGACATATCTGATATAATAGGTTTTGTGTTTGGCAGGCATGCCATTGTTGTCACGCCTCCTGCAGTAGCGGCCCGTCCGGCGCTTTCTATCGTACCTTTATGTTCGTAACCGGGTTCACGAACTTGCACGCGTATATCAACTAGGCCTGGACTTAAACAGAAACCTTTGCCGTCAATTAATTCCGCACGCTTTGGAACACCTTTTTTGAATATATTTGCCCCTAAGTCGGAAATCTTTTTACCGTCTGTAAGTAATCCTCCATTGTTATCGCAAATAATGTCAAGTTTTGATTCGGGATCAAGCAGACGCACATTTGTATAGGCTTTGAGGCCCAAGGGTTCATTCGGATGGGCGGCTGTCCAATGTTTAGTCATTTCTTGCCCTCCATTATTTCCCTTTGCAAGTTATTTGATAAAATCTCGAGACAAGCCATACGGACGGCAACCCCCATTTCAACCTGCTCTCGGATCACGCTTCTGCTGTAATCATCGGCAACCTCTGAATCAATTTCGACGCCGCGGTTGGCAGGACCCGGGTGCATTATTAGAGCATCCGGTTTAGCTACGGATAGTTTCTTGTAGTCTAGTCCAAAGAAATGGAAGTACTCTCGAATAGATGGAAAGAAATTTCCGTGCATGCGCTCATTTTGAAGGCGCAACATCATTACAATATCACAGTCATTCAGGCCTTCTTTCATATCGTGAAATATTTCAACACCCAAATTTTCCGCACCTGAAGGTATCAGGGTCATTGGAGCAACCAATCGCACTTGAGCGCCCATCGTAACAAGAAGATAAATATTTGATCTTGCTACCCGTGAATGTAAGATATCACCACAGATAGCGATCTTGAGTCCCTGTAACGTGCCTCGTCTTCGTTTGATTGTGAGAGCATCTAGAAGAGCTTGTGTCGGATGTTCATGGCTGCCGTCGCCAGCATTAATGACGGCGCATTCCACTTTTTCGGCCAGTAAGTGGACCGCTCCAGATAAGCCTGCTCGGACGACTAAAACTTCAGGATGCATTGCGTTTAAGGTTGAAGCTGTGTCAATCAACGTCTCTCCTTTATTAACAGAGGAAGAGCTGACAGACATATTGATTACGCTAGCGCTCAATCGTTTGCCTGCTAGTTCAAATGAAGTTCTGGTGCGAGTAGAGTCTTCAAAAAAGAGGTTTATGATGGTCCGGCCGTGCAGTATGTCAACTTTCGCATCAGGTCGTCTATTTTGTTCAACATACTCGTCAGATTTGTCTAGGATATAGGAGATTTCATTAACGGATAGCCCTTCTATGCCGAGTAGATGGCGATAGGGGTAAGATAATAATTTTGGGCTCTTTGCCATTAAAAGCGCACTATATGCCTGACTTCTGTTAAGGGCAAGTAAATGCGATAAAGAAATATTTTTTTATTTTGTTGTTGATATCTCATTTTGCCAAAGAATCTATAGCGCCCTGCAAGATATAGGTTGCAGCTAACTTATCGATAATTTGGGCTCTTCGCTTACGTGTAACGTCGGCCTCACTGGTGAGAAATCGTTGCACTGCCGAAGTTGATAATCGTTCATCCCAAAAAGCAATACCAATTTTGATTTCGTTAATTAAGTTGGTACCAAATTGTCGAATGGATTGGCAAGCCGGTCCCTCTGTGCCGTCCATGCTGATAGGAAGGCCTATAACCAAACCACCAATAGAGCGATTTTCTATAATTTTTTTTAGTTGTTTTATATCTGTTGTGAATTTGGTGCGACGAATTGTTTCAATTGCAACAGCAACTTTGCAGTTACTATCTGAAACGGCTAGGCCTATGGTTTTAGTGCCAACATCTAGACCAAGTAGGCGCGATTCACTTGGTAAATTTACGATCATCTCTGAAATGGTTTCGAACAAAAATTGGTTATTCATAAGAATAGAATAGTACCAGAATTTTATAAATTGAACATCTTTGATAGATTTTTTTAAAAAAAATCACCTATTGAAATACAGTGGTTTGTTGATCTCGTAGATTGCATTGTATGCCCAAATCAATAAAGTAAAAGCCATTAATAATTTTTGGAGAGGAAAGACCATGAGACCAAGAAGTTTTGGTGTGAGAGTTAACAATCAAAAAAAGGCAACACAGGGTTTTACGCTTTACTCTCCTTGCTGGGGTAGGGAAACATCCCTAATAAACATGGAGGGGGATGTTGTTCATAAATGGGATCTGCCAGGAAATCCAGGTGGTTATGCGCGATTGTTACCTAATGGAAATTTATTCTACTCGTCATGTACAGAAGGAGGGCCGCCATTCAAGGGAGGGGCTAAAGGCGGACTTATCCGTGAGGTTGATTGGGATAATAATTTGATCATGGAGTATCGTGATGACTGGCAGCATCACGATTTACGCAAACTTCCTAATGGCAACATACTTTACGCTGGATGGGAAATAATACCGGATGATGCAGCAAAGCGTGTGAAGGGTGGTCAACCCGGAACTGAATCGCCCGAGGGAATTGTGGGTGATTTTGTTAAAGAGGTAACACCTGATGGCGATGTTGTATGGGAGTGGCACGCACATATAGACATGGATATTGAGAAATATGAATTACACCCTCTTTGCCCACGCCGAGTTTTTGCGTGGTGTAATACGATATTTCCTCTGGATAATGGGGATATAATGATTAGTTTGCGCCAAATTAATTTGGTTGCAATTATAGACCGAGAAACTAAAAAATTTAAATGGGAACGAAGGGACGATAGCTGGGGGCACCAACATGATTGCCAGATGTTAGATAACGGTAATATTATGTTATTTGCTAATGGTATGAATACAACATTTCCACATCCCCATTCTTATATTACGGAGTTTAATCCAGATACGAATGAAGTAGTTTGGGAGTATCGTGATGACCCTTGTACTTTCTTTTACTCTCACCATATTAGCGGAGCTGAACGTTTAACAACAGGGAACACATTAATATGTGAAGGGTCTTTCGGTCGCGTTTTTGAGGTTACAAAAGAAAAAGAAATAGTGTGGGAGTTTGTTAACCCCAGATTTGATCCCATGTTTATGGGTGAAACAGCGAATTGGATTTTCCGCGCTTTTCGTTATAGTGAAGATTCGCCTGAAATAGCCGGTCGTGTTTCACTATAGATCTAATTTGTCACTTTTTTGGGCAAAAAATCTAATTATACTCGTGCCGGCGAAAATCAGTATTACATGATTGGAAATGGTGTAATCATTTTTTTTAAGTATTATCAGAAAGGTTGTTGAAGGCGTCTTCCCAAGTACCTTGAGTAGCAGCTTTAGAATACTCAGTTGCTTTATTTTCAAAGAAATTAACATGTTCTACGGCGCTTAGCATAGCGTCAAGCCATGGCAGTGGATGTTCCTTAACCCGATAAATTGGTTCAAGGCCGAGTTGGGATAGTCTTCGGTTGGCGATATATCTGATGTAAGATTTTACATCATTCGCTGCCATACCTTCAACTGGGCCGAGATCAAACGCCAAGTTAATGAAAGCATCCTCATGTATGACAATGGTTTCACAGGCACTATAAAGATCCCTTTCTAGTTCTGGTGTATTTATTTCTGGGTTTTCTGATAAAAAAGTATGAAATAATTTAATTGCTGATTGACAATGAAGGCTTTCATCGCGCACTGACCATGTAACGATTTGTCCCATACCTTTCATTTTATTAAATCTGGGAAAGTTCAATAGCATTGCAAAGCTTGCGAAGAGTTGTAAGCCTTCTGTGAAACCACCAAAAACGGCAAGTGTTCGTGCAATGTCCTCGTTTGAGTCAACATTGAAATCTTGCATATAATCAAACTTGTCCTTCATCTCCTTATATTGAAGGAAAGCAGAATATTCTGTTTCTGGCATGCCTATAGTATCAAGTAGGTGTGAGTATGCTGCAATGTGAACGGTCTCTATATTGGAAAAGGCAGCTAGCATCATTTGCACCTCGGTCGGTTGGAATACCTTCGCATAAAGTTTCATATAACAGTTATTGACTTCTATATCTGATTGGGTGAAGAAACGGAAGATTTGGGTCATCAAATGTTGTTCTGACCCAGATAATTTATCTTGCCAGTCCTTGACGTCATCTGCCAATGGTACTTCCTCTGGTAACCAGTGAACTTGTTGTTGGATCAACCACGCGTCATAGCACCAAGGGTAAGCGAATGGTTTATATACTGGATTAGCATTTAGGAGTGACATTCTTATATACCTTGTGACCTTTGCTGTCTTTGCCTATTGACAGGCTAAACACTCTTCATAATCTGCTGAATTCTGCTTAAGATCCTGATCTTGCTGAATTCTTTTATTATCAAAGCCTGCTTCGTTTGTTGATACGTCTTCTGCTCGTTGGAGTGATTTAGAACGACAATAGTAAAGACTTTTCATACCCAACTTCCATGCCGCGAAGTGAATTTGGTGTAAGTCACGTTTATGGACGTCGGCAGGTAAAAAAACATTCACTGATTGGGCTTGATCGATATACGCCGTTCTGTCGGCGGCGAATTCTATGATCCAGCGCTGATCTAATTCGAAGGCAGTTTTAAATACATCTTTTTCATTTTGGTTTAAGCAATCTAATTTTTGTACTGAACCCTCATTGACCGTGATTGCACGCCAGGTTTCCTCGTTATCGCAACCTTTTTCTTTGAGAAGTTTACTCAAATGACGGTTACGTACATTAAAAGAACCTGACAACGTCTTATGAATATAACTATTACCGCTAATTGGCTCAATTCCAGGGCTGGTTCCGCCGCAGATAATTGAAATTGAGGCCGTTGGCGCGATAGCTGTTTTATTTGAAAAACGATCAGTCATTCCGTAGTCAGCGGCATCCGGGCAGGGGCCGCGTTCCTCCCCTATTTTTTTAGACGCCGCATCAACGCTTTCCTGGATGTGACGAAAGATTTTAAAGTTCCACGCTTTGGCAGTAGCACTTTCAAAGGGAACCATCTTAGCTTGTAATAAAGAATGGAACCCCATTGTACCTAAACCAATAGAACGTTCTCTCAATGCGGCATATTTCGATTTTTTCATACTTTCGGGTGCTCGATCAATGAAATCTTGGAGAACGTTATCTAGGAAGCGCATTACATCTTCTATAAACGTTGGGTTATCCTTCCACTGATCGTATTTTTCGAGATTGAGTGATGATAGGCAACAGACAGCGGTTCGTTCTTTTCCTAGATGGTCAATACCAGTAGGTAACGTGATTTCACTGCAAAGATTTGAAGTTTTTACATTAAGACCGGCAAGTTTATGGTGTTCGGGAATTGCCTTGTTAACGGTATCGGAAAAGATGAGGTAAGGTTCACCTACCTCTATTCGAGCGGTTAATAGTCTAATCCATAAGGCGCGCGCAGGTATTTTGCGAACAGGTGAATGATCTTTGGGGCTAACCAGACCCCACTCCTCGTCGTTTTCAACCGCTCTCATGAATGCATCGCTAATTAATACTCCATGATGAAGATTGGGTGTTTTGCGGTTTGGATCCCCGCCAGTTGGCCGGCGAATTTCAATAAATTCTTCGATTTCAGGGTGATTGACTGGTAAATACACGGCTGCTGACCCTCGCCTCAATGAGCCTTGGCTAATGGCTAATGTCAATGAATCCATGACACGAATAAACGGTATTACCCCTGAGGTTTCACCGCCCGATAGTCCAACTTTCTCGCCAATTGAACGAAGGTTTCCCCAATAACTGCCAATCCCACCGCCATTTGACGCGAGCCAGACATTTTCGGTCCAAAGGTCCACAATACTATCTAAGCTATCATCGCTTTCATTCAAAAAACACGAAATCGGTAAACCACGGCCGGCACCACCATTGCTGAGAATCGGCGTTGATGCCATGAACCATAACTGACTCAAATATCCATACAGGCGTTGAGCATGAGTATCGTCGTCTCCATATGTGCTCGCTACACGAGCAAAAAGGTCTTGGTAATTTTCATTAGGCAATAAATATCTATCTTTTAAAACCGCCTTCCCAAAATCGGTCAGATAATCATCTCGAGAGTTATCCGTTATGACTCTTGGACCTTTTGTCGTTTGAATTGAGTTCAGCATGTTTCCATCCATACTATTATTTCTCCATAAACGGCCGGCATCTATAAAATTAAAGATAAATAAGGTTACCGTGAAAACTAATGATCACCTAACTATATAAACTCATCTCCCAAGTGCCCTGGTTGACATTATTAAGAACAACCTTGATCCTAACCGGTTGTACATTGCATGTTGTCTAATGGCAAATGGGCCATGGCAACAAAAATGACCACGATTTAATTAAGAATGGCGTTACCCATATGAAATCTAAATGGTCTACCGGTATTGTGTGATACTTCCACCTTCCGATCGGCTCTCAATTGGCTTCTTTTTATATTGAATTAAACAAAAAAAGCTAAACAACCACTATATATAGTAGGCTATTTAGGAAACGCGTCAACAATTAGTTATTGTCTTTTTGAAATTTATTTGTGTTAGGCCGTAGTTTGTTGATAATATTTTGACCTGAACGGGTGTATTCTGTCTATCTAGTTCATGCTTCACGACTTGCGGTTAGGTGCCCTCGATGATAGTTTCCGGCCTCATTTCGATTAATGTATACAATATTATTGGATTTTTTAGAGGGTATTAATTTTGGATAAAATCACCATCAAAGGCATAGCAAAACTGGCACGAATAAAAGTTTCTGAAGATGAATTAGCAGGTTTATCTGATGATCTTACCAATATTTTTGACTGGATTGAACAATTGAATGAAGTAAACACGGATAATGTAAGTCCTATGACAAGTGTCATTGATATGTTGATGCCAAGTCGTATTGATGAAGTAAATGATGGGGGTGATGCTGAGCGAGTTTTACAAAATGCACCTGACCGTCCCAATGATGGCCGCAATTTCTATACTGTTCCAAAGGTGATCGAATAGTGACGAACCTTACTGATATTACGTTAGCCGAGGCACGGGATGGTTTATCCGAAGGCGACTATTCTTCGGTTGAGTTAACCAAGGCCCACATTGAAGCTATTGAGGCTTCAAGAGATCTTAATTCCTTTATAACTGAGACCCCTGAAATTGCTTTGGAGCGTGCAAAAGCTTCAGATGCTCGTCGGTCTAGTGGAAATGCTCTGAGTAGTATGGACGGTATTCCTATAGCCGTTAAGGATTTATTTTGCACAGAAGGTGTTAATACAACTGCAGGTTCTTATATTCTGGATGGTTTTAGGCCTCCATATGAATCTACTGTTACCCAAAATTTACGTGATGCGGGTATGGTAATGTTGGGCAAGACCAACATGGATGAGTTTGCAATGGGATCGGCCAACATTACGAGCTATTTTGGAGCGGTTAAGAATACTTGGTCAATAGACGATGGTAAGGATCGTGTGCCAGGAGGATCGTCAGGGGGGTCAGCTGCTGCTGTTTCTGGACATCTGGCCATTGCGGCAACCGGGTCAGATACAGGTGGTTCAATTCGCCAGCCAGCTTCTTTTTCAGGGATTGTTGGTATGAAACCAACATATGGTCGTTGTTCAAGATGGGGGATGGTTGCGTTCGCCTCTTCTCTTGATCAAGCTGGACCAATGACACGTACGGTCCAAGATGCGGCTATCATGCTAAAATTCATGGCCGGCTATGACGCGAAAGATTCTACTTCGGTCAACCAATCCGTTCCGGATTTTGAATCTGCTATGGACGGCAATATAAAGGGTTTACGCGTTGGTATCCCAGCGGAGTATCGTCTGGACGGCCTATCTAAAGAATTAGATGTCCTTTGGAAGAAAGGTATGGATTTATTACGAAAAGCAGGTTCAGAACTTGTAGAAATTTCATTACCCCATACTAAATACGCTTTGCCAACTTATTATATTGTTGCTCCAGCTGAGGCGTCTTCAAATCTAGCACGTTATGACGGAGTGCGTTATGGATTACGTATACCGGGTAACAGTCTTGATAAAATGTATGAAAATACAAGGGGAGCTGGTTTTGGTGAGGAAGTTCGCCGACGAATTATGATTGGTACTTATGTTCTCAGTGCAGGCTATTATGATGCATATTATGTCAAAGCTATGAAAGTGCGGAATCTAATTTTACAAGATTTTCAACGGGCTTTTGAAAGCATAGATGTTATGTTGACCCCAACAGCTCCTTCAGCAGCTTTTGCTATTGGTGAGCGAATGGATGATCCAATTCAGATGTACCTCAACGATGTTTTTACGGTGCCTGCTAGCCTTGCTGGTTTGCCGGCCATCTCCGTGCCAGCAGGATTGTCAGAAGAAGGCTTGCCATTAGGTTTGCATCTAATTACTAAGCCGTTTGACGAGGAAACTCTTTTCCAAGTTAGTGGTGTTCTGGAGACATCTCTGGATTTTAAGGTAAAGCCACCAAGCGTTCGGGCCCTTTCATGAGTTATACGATCAAAGGTTCTAAAGAAGAGTGGGAAGTTGTAATTGGACTTGAAGTTCATGCCCAAATTATGTCAAAGGCGAAGTTATTTTCAGGAGCTGCAACAGAATTTGGTGCAGAACCAAATACGCAGGTTTCGCTTGTAGATGCCGCCATGCCTGGAATGTTGCCGGTTATTAATAAGATTTGTATTGAGCAAGCTGTTCGCACAGGTCTTGGTTTAAACGCAAAAATTAATTTACATTCTGTATTTGAGCGCAAGAATTATTTTTATCCTGATCTTCCACAAGGGTATCAGATTTCACAATTCCAAGAACCAATCGTCGGTGAAGGGGTTTTAAAACTTGATATGCCTGAAGGATCTCGCGAAGTAGGCATAGAACGACTTCACATGGAACAGGATGCTGGAAAGTCACTTCATGACCAAGATCCAAAGTTGACCTTTATTGATCTTAATAGATCGGGTGTTGCTCTAATGGAGATTGTTTCGAAGCCCGACCTGAGAAGTCCTGAAGAGGCAGGTGAATATGTTCGAAAACTAAGAGATATTTTGCGATACCTTGGCACTTGTGATGGAAATATGGAGCAGGGATCGCTTCGCTGTGATGCTAATGTAAGTGTGCGACCATACGGGGAAGCTGAACTTCGAACTAGAACGGAAATAAAGAACATTAACTCCATTCGTTTTGTTATGGCAGCGATTGGTTATGAAGCACGTCGTCAGATAGAAATTTATGAAGACGGCGGAGAAATTATCCAGGAAACACGACTGTACGATGCCGAACATAATGAAACCCGCGGTATGCGCTCAAAAGAAGAGGCTCACGACTATAGATATTTTCCAGATCCTGATTTGCTTCCCATTATTCTAAAGCAAGAGTTTGTTGATGAAATAAAAAATAAACTTCCCGAGTTGCCGGATGAAAAAAAAAGTCGTTTTATAAAAGAATTTGATTTGTCAGTTGATGATGCAACGACATTAATTTCTGATGTTGAAATAGCAAATTATTTTGAATCAGTGGCTACGGTTTCAGAACCTAAACTTGCGGCGAATTGGGTAATTCATGAAGTTTTTGCCGTTCTTAATAGGGATAATTTGAGTATTTCTGAAAGCCCAGTTTCTTCAGCAAGTCTTGGAAAACTTCTTAGTTTGATCGCTGAAAATACTATCTCTGGTCGTATAGCTAAGGATGTTTTCGAGATTATGGTTAATGAGGGTGGTGACCCAGCAGAAATTATTGCGGATAAAGGGCTCAAACAAATAACAGATACCAGCGAAATAGAAAAAATGATCGAAACGTTGATTGATGCTAATCCAGAGCAAGCTCAACAATATAAAGACGGTAATCTTAAAGTTGCTGGATGGTTCGTTGGCCAAATGATGAAAGTTAGCGGCGGTAAGGCGAACCCTCAGATGGTTAATGAACTGCTACAAAAAAAACTTAATTGAGGTTTGATCGAGGAAGTTTTTACAAAAAAACATTAATTCCCTTATTTTACCTTTTTTATTATAATTATGCTACAGACACCTAAAATAGAAAAATCTTGAATTCATCCGGATTCTTTTATGCATAGATTAAAATTACATTTTAAAGTTTTATTTTTTGCAGTCTTATTTGGCATGCTTGCGTATGGCTTCGTGCAGTTGGGGATGGTATTGCATCGGCAATTTTTATAATTTGATCATCCAGATTTTTTAATAGCGAGTGTTTTCTATATACAATGGAAGCTTGGATTATTTTTACCATTGCGGCTGCTTTTTTACAGAATTTGCGCAATGGGATGCAAAAATCACTTAATTCTACCCTTTCTACAGCAGGGGCGGCTTATACACGCTTTGCATTCGGTTTACCTTTAGCTCTTATTTATTGGTTTGTTTTATATTTTTTTTCAGGTAAAGAACTGAATTGGGGATGGATTTTCTGGACATATGCATTTGTGGGAGGTGTTGCTCAAGTATTGGCAATGGTGTCGTTGTTACGTTCGTTTTCATTAAGAGGGTTTGCTGTCGGTACAGCATATGCAAAAACTGAAACCTTGCTTACAGCTTTATTTACAGTAATTCTTCTTAGGGAAACCGTATCGGGTCAGGTATTATTAGCTATAATAATTAGCCTCGTCGGTGTTATATTATTATCCAGTGTGAAGTCCGGCACTCGACTTATAGATATTATATTTTCTTGGACCGAGCAGGCCGCACTTTTTGGCTTGGCTTCTGCATTTTTGTTGGGTTTGTCAGCTGTTTCATATAGAGGTGCCGCATTATCTATGGGAGGAGAAGGTGCATTATTACCAGCCGCTTCGACTCTTCTGGTGGCTCTAGCGATACAGACAACATTGATGTCAGTTTACCTACTGTTTTATGAGAAGGGTGAAATATTTAAAGTCTGGGAAAACCGTAGAAAATCTGCTGCCGTTGGTCTCGCCAGCATGCTGGGTAGTGTGGGTTGGTTTACGGCAATGACACTGCAAAATGCAGCGTATGTTAGAGCGCTTGGGCAGATTGAATTAATATTTACGTTTTTGACGTCAGTATTGATATTCCGCGAACGTATAAATAAAGCTGAAGTCGGTGGGACAATACTTATCGTTGGGGGCGTAATAATTCTATTGTTATCATAATTGAAAATAATCTTTTATTGGCCTTTGATTTGACACTTAGCTTATGATTGCAGTCGAGTTAAACGATACGTTTTTTTATAGTTTTCTGGCTTGTGAGGTTAATTTTTTTAGCAAGTGATCTATATTTTCTAGTTCTTCTTTGTCCATTACTGACATTAACTTCGACTCGAATTCGCGTCCTGTAGGGACGATTTTATTATAAATTCTTTGCCCTTGTTCTGTGAAGCTCAGTACAGCGTTGCGCCTGTCCTTATAATCAAGTTTACTTTTTAAATGTCCCATCTGGACTAGTCCTGAAACCGCTCGACTTACTTGGACCTTATCCATTGCTGCGTGCTCAACGATACTAGAAGCCGTGCAATTTGGCTCTCGCCCAATCGCTGCCATCACTCTCCATTGTGGGATTGAAATACCAAAACGTTCTGCATAGGTCTTTGAGAAAGCCGTACTTACAGATTTAGCTAATACGGCCAAGCGATAGGGTATAAAATCCTCAAGAGTAAAATCATCTGTTAGTTTATCTGTTTTATTTTTCATGATAAAATAGTAATTGATATTAGTTACAAATGAAACTAATATCATACAATATTGTTGGGAGCAAACTTGCTATGAATAGTGCTGTCTCAAAAAATAAAGATTATCAAACTGGTTTTGGGAATGAGTTCGCAACGGAAGCGCTGCCAGGCGCCTTGCCTAAACGTGGTAATTCGCCTCAAAAGGCTCCGTTTGGGCTCTATTCTGAATTGCTTAGTGGAACGGCTTTTACGGTACCAAGGGACTTAAATCTTCGGTCTTGGCTTTATCGTATTCGTCCTTCAGTAACCCATCAGCCATTTATCCCAATAGATAGTGGATTAATCAGAACAACTCCCTTCGATAATCAGGCAGTGACACCTAATCAACTTCGATGGGATGCGCTGCCAATACCAGAATCACCCACAGATTTTGTTGACGGTTTGGTAACCATGATGGGAGGAGGGGATCCGGCCACTGGTGCGGGACTTGCTGTTCATATTTACACCGCAAATATGTCGATGAAAGATCGTTTTTTTTATAACTGTGATGGTGAATTATTGATTGTACCCCAACAGGGAAAGTTAATTCTCCACACTGAACTTGGGATATTAGATATATCGCCAAATGAAATTGCTGTTATACAGCGTGGTATCAAGTTTCGCGTAGAATTAGCCGATGGCAATGCCCGGGGTTATATTTGTGAAAATTACGGGGCAGCGTTCCGATTGCCGCCATTGGGTCCAATTGGATCAAATGGATTGGCCAACCCGCGAGACTTCTTAACACCAATAGCTCATTTTGACGATATAGAAGATGATTTCACGCTTATATGTAAAATCAATGGAGAACTTTGGTCAGCGCAAATTGATCACTCGCCTTTGGACGTTGTTGCATGGCATGGTAACTATGCACCGTATAAATATGATCTGGATAATTTTAATGTTATCGGATCCATTAGTTTTGATCATCCGGATCCATCAATCTATACGGTCCTAACTTCACCAACCAATTCTCCTGGGCTTGCAAATGTTGATTTTGTGATTTTTCCACCCCGTTGGCTGGTTGCTGAAGATACATATCGGCCACCTTGGTATCACAGGAACGTTATGAGTGAATTTATGGGCCTCATACACGGCCAATACGATGGTCGCAAAGAAGGATTTATTCCGGGAGGCTGTAGTCTACACAATAGCATGTCTCCCCATGGTAACGATTCAGAAGTGTTCGAGGCAGCTAGCAACGCCGATCTGAAGCCGCATTATATTAAAGATACAATGGCGTTTATGTTTGAAACTAACATGGTCTATAAACCAACAAAATTTGCCATGGAAACGGAGCATATGCAGCAAGATTATTCTGATTGTTGGCAGGGGCTTCAAAAACATTTTTCCAGAAAAAACTAGATCAAGGTGCGAGAATTTGGATGGTAGAAATAAATGAAACACATGACCCTAATTTAAGGTCTTGGGTTCCCTCTGCAAATAACCAAGGCTGCGAGTTTCCAGTTCAGAATTTGCCTTTTGGTGTGTTCAAGAGAGACAATAGTGATGAGCCTCTTGGCTGTGTCGCTATTGGTGACTATTTAATAGCACTAGCCGATATTTTGGATAAAGGTCTTCTTAATGGTAGGGGAAAAGAGGCAGCAAAAGCGGCGTCAGGCTCTGCACTAAATCCATTAATGGCTTTGGGATCAGCATTCTGGACAGATCTTCGAAGGCAGTTATCTTTGCTATTAATTGAAGGAGGTGCTGAAAGTGAACTGCAACCAGCACTAGTTGCAATGGCAGATGCCGAAATGTGTATGCCAGCAGAAGTTGGAGATTACACGGATTTTTATTCCTCCATTAACCATGCAAGAAATGTTGGAAGTCTTCTACGTCCAGACAATCCTCTATTACCTAACTATAAACACATTCCAATTGCATATCACGGTCGTTCTTCTTCAATTCGGATATCTGGCACACCGTCCAAACGTCCATTGGGACAATTAAAGCCTCCGGAATCTGAAACCCCCGTCCTGGGAATATGTAAGCGGCTAGATTATGAAACAGAGTTAGGTGTATTTATTGGTCCGGGTAACCAACTTGGCGAAGCAATCGGACTTGACGATGCCGAAAGTCATATTTTTGGATTTTGTATTCTAAATGACTGGTCTGCGCGGGATATCCAAGCTTGGGAATATCAGCCGCTTGGACCATTCTTGGCAAAAAATTTTTCAACAACAATTTCACCTTGGATTGTAACCACCGAAGCTTTGGCTCCATATAGAAAGGAAATGTATCAGCGACCAGACGGTGATCCTGAGCCGTTGGCTTACCTGACTTCAGACAGTCATGAAAAATTTGGTGCTCTCGATATTAATCTGGAGGTGGCAATATCTACTTCTGAGATGCGAAAGACCCAGGAGCAACCCCATCTTATTGGCTCACCTGTTTTCAAAGAGATGTATTGGTCTGTATTTCAAATGTTGACCCACCACACGATTGGGGGCTGTGATCTCCGTCCGGGGGATTTTTATGGGTCAGGAACAATCTCCGGTACAAAAAAAAATCAATTGGGTAGTCTCCTAGAGGTGACGCTGGGGGGAAAGGAGCCGATTAAGTTTCCGAATGGTGAGATACGTACTTTTCTCGAAGACGGTGACGAAGTCGTAATGAAAGCTTGGTGCCAAAATGAAGGTGGTGTCAAGATCGGTTTTGGTGAGTGCCGATCTGTGGTATTGCAAGCTTCCGGTAATATATCAAAATGAAATTTTATCTTGTTCTGCTTGGATTGAGTGTTCTGCTTAAAGTCACTGCCATACGCCATGCCTCTTTTCGATCTCGATTAAAAGAGAAAAACCTTATAGCTCAAATTAAAATAGCCGATGATAGTCGCGGGCGAATTTTTATTTTCCAGAATGGGAAAGTCACCTCTAGGCCTGGAATACACCGTGACCCCGATGTTTGTATGGCGTTTAAGGATGAAAATATTGCGACACAATTATTGATGCCGCCAGTTGATTATCAGCAGCAAATTGACGCACAGAAAGAATTTAACCTAACCATGAGTGGAAGTGATGAGAACACTTATTGGTTTGCACAGACCGTTATGAAGACCCAGACCATAGATTGGAGGTTTGGGAAAAAGTTGTCTGATGGTACAACTATTTTTACGAGCAACACTAATGGAGGGCCTATCCAGGTTTACGTAAAAGATGATAAAATTATCCGAATAACGCCAATAATATTTAACGATAGCGACCCCGATACGTGGACAATAGAAGCGCACGGTAAAAAATTTACTCCGCCACGTCAGTCCTCTCTTTCCCCTCATGGGCAAAATTGGAAGTCGATGGTTTATTCACCAGATCGTATTCTTCATCCGATGAAGAGAATTGATTTCGACCCTGACGGCGATCGTAACATTCAAAATCGTGGTAAATCTGGTTACGAGAAAATAAGTTGGGAACAAGCACTCGATATAGTGGCAAGCGAGATACAAAGAGTTAAGCGTGAATATGGACCTGGTTCAATGGCGTCAAGCCATGGGTCGCATCACACATTTGGGAATATTGGTTATTATCTAAGTGCTAATTTTCGCTTCATGAATTTAGTTGGTCATACCGAAGTTCACCATAATCCCGATAGTTGGGAAGGTTGGTATTGGGGGGGACTGCATCATTGGGGCCACAGTCTTCGAGTGGGGATGTCTGAAAATTATGGAACAGTTGAAGATCTTCTAAAAAATTGTGAAATGATTGTGTTTTGGTCAAGCAACCCTGAGGCAACGAGCGGTAATTACGGTTCACATGAAGGATCCATTCGTCGTCAATGGCTGAAGGAATTAAATATAGATTTTGTTCATATTGACCCTTTTTACAATGATACCGCCCAGATGCTAGGTGGAAAATGGTTGTCGCCAAAACCCCAGAGTGACCCAGCATTGGCATTGGCGATCGCCTACGTTTGGATAAAAGAAGATTTGTATGACAAGAATTACGTTTCTTTGCGTACAGAGGGTTTCGATAAATGGCAATCTTATGTTTTAGGCAAGGATGACGGCATACCGAAGACACCAGAATGGCAGGCAGGTGAAACTGGAATAGCCGCAAAGGAAGCGCGCGCCTTAGCTCGAGCATGGGGAAATAGAAAAGTTTATCTTTCGGCGGGAGGCGCAGGAAATGGTTACGGCGGAGCATGTCGCAATGCAACGGGGATCCAGTGGTCCCGAATGATGATCTGTTTGATGGCGATGCAAGGTATCGGTAAACCCGGAGTTAATTTAGGTAATCTTCAGCGGGCAACGCCACTAGACCTCCATTTTTATTTTCCAGGATATGCAGATGGCGGTATATCTGGAGATTTGACAGGTACAGCTTTGGCCGTTGCTCTTTATCAACGCATGCCTCAATTGCCAACAATTAATACCACCAGCCAAAAAATACCTCGTCTTCATCTACCAGAAGCAATTGCCGGTAAAACCGTAGAAGGATATGCGTGGGATGGTAAGACAATTGAGGGACAGTTTAATAAAATTGTTTATCCAAAGCCGGGGCAGGCGCCCGTCAAAATGCTTTACAAATATGGCTCATCTTTATTTGGTACAATGAGCGATACTAATCGCTACGTAAAAATGTATAATTTGGAAAATCTTGAGTTTGTCGTTAATCAATCGATCTGGATGGAGGGGGATGTTCCCTTCTCGGATATTATTTTGCCCGCATGCACTCATTTGGAGAGAACCGATATTAGCGAATGGGCAGGTATTGGAGGCTATACACATCACGGCCAGAACCAACTCAATCATCGAGTTATTACTTTCCAGCATAAGTGCATTGAACCGCTTGGGGAGTCAAAGTCTGATTATCAAATATTCATGGAAATTGCTCAGCGTTTAGGTTTAGGTCTATTGTTCTCCGAAGGTATGAGTGAACTCGACTGGACAAAACGTCAATTTGAAGCATCCGATCTACCAAAACATATCTCTTGGAAGGATTTTCTCCGGAAAGGCTATTTTGTTGTGCCCCCGTTAAAAGAAGAATTGCGTCCTCCGGTTTCTTTTAAATGGTTTGCGGAAGGAAAGAAAAAAGACGTACCTGAACCTCATCCTCTGCCAGCAGATTATACCGAAAAATTCCTAGAAGGCCTTCAAACCCAATCGGGGAAGATTGAGTTTGATTGCAACAGCTTGAAACGGTTTGACCCTCAAGATTCTGAACGGCCGACCATTGCAAAATACACTCCAAGCTGGGAGGGACCCGACAATAAAGAACAATATGAGAAATACCCCCTTCTTATGCTGACACCCCATGCACGTTATAGCTATCACAGTCAGGGAGATGGTAAAGATAGTTTTTTAAATGATATTATTGATCACCGTGTAAAAGTAGGAGATCGATATTACTGGACATTGCGCATGAATTATTTGGATGCAGAGGATCGTAGCATAAAAAAATTTGATCTAGTAAAGGTTTTTAATCAGAGAGGGGCAGTAATCTGTGCTGCCTTCCCGACCAATCGATTGGGGCGGGGGACCGTACATGGCTACGAGTCGTGTGCTATTTATGATCCGGTGGGAGATCCTGGTTATTCGGCTGATTTGGGAGGTTGTCTAAACCAATTGACCCCAAATCGCACGCAAATCAAAAAATCACATTCAATGTCGACATCCTCAGCCTTGGTCGAAATTGAACTTTGGGATGACAATGGCGAGTTAGTTGCTGCGGAGTAGAGGATAACTTTATGAATGATAAGGAACGTGCGCTAGCATTTGATATTCAGAAAATTGACCAGTCATTTTTAGACAACCCTTTTCCGACATATAAGCTTATGCGTGAGCAAGATCCTGTCCACCTTAATCCTGACGGTTCATATTTTTTGACTCGCTATCACGATGTTGTGTTGTCGTTTAAGCATCCAGGCATGAGTTCGGATAAGAAAATAGACTTTAAACCAAAATTTGGAGAGGGCCCGTTGTATGTTCATCATACCACAAGTCTGGTATTTAACGATCCACCAGCCCATACTAGGGTTAGAAAACTGCTCTCTGAAGCATTTACTCCAAGAAAACTTTCAGAATTGGAACCAGTTATAGAGGGTATTATTGACCGGCTATTGGACCGACTAGCTGATTTGGGAAAATTTGACGTAGTCTCCGACTATGCACTTGCACTCCCTACAGAAATTATCGCTGATATGTTGGGCGTGCCTGAAGAACACCGCCATAAGCTGCATAATTATTCGAACTTAATTTTAGGGGCTTTAGATCCAGTTGTCTCTCCTGAAAAAATTGCTGAGGGACATGATGCAGTTGAAGAGTTTGGTGGTTTATTAGAGGAATTGATTGCTGAGAGGCGAAAGACCCCGGAGGGTGGTGAGATGGGCGAGGTATTGGCCTCGTTAATTTTTGGTGAGGTTGACGGGGAGAAGCTTACACCTATTGAGCTTATTCAAAATTGTATCTTTCTTCTAAATGCTGGGCATGAGACGACGGCTAATTTAGTCGGGAATGGCATAAGTATTTTACTGGACTACCCAGATCAGATGCAAAGGCTACGAAATGAACCAAATTTAATTAAAAGCGCCGTCGAGGAGTTTTTGCGTTTTCAATCTCCTCTTCAAATTGGCAATCGGAAGGCTACAGAAGATATCAAATTTGGACCGGAAGGGTCAAAGGTTACTATTCCTGCTGGTTCTTTTCTTCACACTGCTATAGGAGCTGCCAACCGTGATCCTGAAATGTTCGACAACCCCGAAACAGTTGATATAGGAAGACAACCCAATCCTCAAATAGCATTCGGGAATGGTAAGCATATCTGTATGGGAAACACGTTAGGGCGGATTGAGGGGCACGTCGCGATTGGAAAGTTTGTTAAACGTTTTCCAAAACTTCGCATGGCCGGAGAAAAGAAATATCATGGAAGAGCTCGTTTTCGAGGGCTTGATATTTTACCAGTTGATGTTTCTTAGAAAACGATGTTTGAATAGCTGTATTGATTGAATTATATGTAACCTTTGGTGCTAACTCGCATTTGATTGAAAAATTTTGAGAATTAGTTTTATTAGGAGATGACTATGCCAGAAATAAAGGAGAATGAGACCAGCAAAAAAGTTAAGCCAGTTCTTAATATAGAATTTCTTTCTCATGGTACCCTAGAAGTTGATGATATTGATGCCAGCCGAAAGTTTTATGAAGAGTTTCTGGGGTTTGAAGTTGTGCGTACCAGTCCAATTTCTCTTATGTTCCGTCATGGTGGTACACATGCCTATGCTGCGGTGAAGCGGGGAAAAAAAGGTCAGAAGATGGGTTTGTTATTTCATAATGGTTTGGATGTTGCCACCGATCAAGAAGTCGATAAGTGTCATGAATTATGTATCGAGCATGCGGAAAAATGGGGTATGACGGATATTACCAAGCCTATTGCCCAGCATGGGACTTATAGTTTTTATTTTTGGGATCTTGATGGCAATAGTTGGGAGATTTTGTCCAACCCTAAGGGGGGCTACGGCTGGCTTTTTGAGCGCGGTGACTTGGATGGCAGAGGACATATGGCAAAAGGTTACGATCGTCCAACAGCTTAGTCGGTTTCAAATAACTTTTCATACATGAGTGAGTTCCTCTCAAATCTAGTAACATTCCCCTTCGTGTTTACACTTTGCCTGGGGTTTGCCGGTGGTATTATGCAAGGCTTTACCGGATGGGGTGCAGCTATGTTAATGATGCCTCTGATCACATTGGTATACCCACCCGCAGAAGCCTTGGCGTTGCTCGTTGTTGGTGGATTAATCATATCGGCACAACTCTATCCCGCGGCAATGCGTCAGGTGACGTGGATTGATATGCGCCCACTTTTATTAACCTTAATTCTTTTTACACCGGTCGGGACAATTTTATTGCTTTATATGGATCCATATCTGGTTCGTAGAGTTATAGGTATTATCCTTATAGTTGTATCTATTTTGGTATTGAGCGGGTGGCAGTATCGGGGCAAGGAAAGTACCCTTTCGACTGCATTATTTGGCGGAATTTCCGGTATTATCAATGGCTTTGCTGGATTAGGTAGTGCCATTCTAGCCATTTATATTATGGCACTTCCTGGCCAGGCGAGTGTTCAAAGGTCTAAGATCATTATAGCAAGCGGTGTAATTATTTTTACTATAACGGTCGTTTTTTCAATAAACGGTGTTATGGATTGGGATCTAATTCTCCGAGGAATATTGCTAGCGCCAACTCAAATGATAGGTGCCATCATCGGAGCTAAACTGTTTAATTACTTGCCACAAGAATATTTTAAGAAATTCTCGTTGATTATAATTGCTATACTCGGCGTCTCGGCTCTTATTTTTTAATCAAAAAAAACTAGAGCTCTAACTTCAATACTTTCTCGCGAGGGTGCATTGCCCGGCGTACTTGGGTCTTCAAACGATGTATGAGGGGTAAAACGTGGTCGACCATCCTTTTTCGAATCATATACCTTAAAAATAATTGCTTCATCGCGTCGCATTTCCGGGAAATAAAACCACAAGTGGTTTTTATTATGTTTTACTTGGTAAGTCTGACCAACCCTATCTGGGAAACGACGTTCCGAGATAATGAGGTCTGTTTGTTCTAGCGACCTGGCGTCGCATAAAGCCAATGGATTGGCTTGTAATATTTTCTGAATAGGCCGCCAGACCTGAATAATCGCGACACGTTTTTTTAACAGGGCTTCGGCTTCGCCAAGCATTATGTCACGAACCCGCTGGGGCCCAGACCAGTCGGTATAATCGTTATGAACACGTTTGACGGGTTCGCGTAAGAGCATTTTTCCTCTTTTTCTTTGATCGCCGGTTCTTATGGTATGATCAAAAACAACGACCTTTACAGCCATTGTATATTTTTTTACCAGTTTTATTATCTCTGGATAATAGATAGTCTCAATTTCTTCACCCTTAATGAAGTCTTCAACCTTGGTATCATGTTTAACTAATTCAAATCCATTTATTTCAAGTGAAAATTTTTCGGAAGTTTGTCGACCGTTTTGAATCAGCATGCGATGATGGTCGAAATTACCAGAATATGAAGGTATTTTGGTTGTAGCGTCTTTTGTTTCGTTGATTGGTATTGTTCCATCGTCCCTACAATATGTAAGTTCCGCTTCAATTTGGGAGGAGTGTTGTTGGGCCATAGGAACCTCGTTTACCGTTCGTTAAATTAACACAAAAATTTACTGAGTTAATTTATGCTCATAATATTTGTTATACCTGTGAATGTGAACAAAAAATACAAATAATCAACTATAATTATTGAGCAAATGGATATTGTGGCATGTAAGCTAGCAGCAATTTCAAAATTGCTTGAATTGCTGAAAACCCCAGAGTACAACCAGTTTGACTATCGTGGAGAGGTGGCCGAGTGGCTGAAGGCGCTCCCCTGCTAAGGGAGTATGCGAGAAATCGTATCGAGGGTTCGAATCCCTCTCTCTCCGCCATACTCTTGATTTCGGCTGTTTTTCTGTATTCGTACAAGTACGTATTTATCCAGTTCG
>CAZXGI010000036.1:0-24679 GCA_964639965.1 uncultured Rhodospirillaceae bacterium | reverse complement strand
TGATGCTTGGTTAACAGAATTGGATCAAAGGGGGCTTGATAATATCGTAATTAATTCGGCTGGTTGTGGTACCCACGTTAAAGACTATGCCTATATATTAAATGAAGATCCTGTCTACAAAGAAAAAGCAAAAAGAATATCTGAATTAACCAAAGATATTTCCGAGTTGATATCAGAACATCAATTGCCTAACGTGAGACTATCAAATCCACCAAACATAATTTATCATGACGCTTG
This sequence comes from uncultured Rhodospirillaceae bacterium, assembly GCA_964639965.1. Taxonomy (GTDB): domain Bacteria; phylum Pseudomonadota; class Alphaproteobacteria; order Rhodospirillales; family UBA2165; genus TMED23. Next base: position 24,442 of record CAZXGI010000036.1, on the reverse strand, counting down.
CTCTCTTATGCATGGACAAGGAATAACTCTAGATCCACGAGAACAGTTAGAAACCGTTGGTTTTGAGGTTTTAGAAATTCCTGGTAGACACTATTGCTGCGGCTCAGCTGGAATTTATAATTTATTAGAGCCTAAAATGGCTAGTGAACTGAAGGCCCGAAGATTGAGTTCGATTGAGGAGGTCTCGAATTCTTTTCAAGGAGCCATTCTAGCTACTGGCAATATAGGTTGTTTAATGCAGTTGGCGACTGGGACTAATTTGCAGGTTTTTCATACGGTTGAATTGTTAGATTGGGCAACAGGTGGTTTAGAACTTTCCAAATAAACCTTTATTGGCAAAATTACATTAAGAACAGTTTTAGTATCCTAACAATCCAAATATACCGCTAGCCTTTCCTGGTCCTTGGGCCGCTTGTAACATATTTTGGATCAAACCCTGATTGTTTTGGGAAATAAGATTCATATTGTTCATGGTTATAGCAAATTTCAAACCTTCGGCTCTATTTCTGGCTCCATTTTCTTTTATTTCTATGCTCACTGCATCGGCGACTTCTTTTTCAAGTTTTGCGATTTGCTCTTTGATTAGGTCGTTGTTACTTTGGAGCAACGCTGTATTTCCCCTAATTCGAGCGGCCTTTGTATCGAAATGTATAATTGCTTTATCAATATCGCTGATTGCATTTTGGATTGATGTGTCATCAGTGAAGCTATTATAGTATTGAGATCTCAAGATTCCCAGACCACCTCGGTTTAGAGTCCCACTAATTGTTTCTGTACCATTGTTTAAAGTGAGGGTGCTGGTGTCATTGGAAGAATCAAAATTAATTATTTCAATGTTTTCTGAGGAAAATTTCTTACCTGTTGCAGCACCGGTATTATCATACTGGTGGTAAACATTTTCATTTTCAGTTATTCGCCACGAATAGCCGTCACTATCTGTTAGCACAAATTTGGACCCTAGGTACGCACCCTCAATCGTCGTAAAGCCACCTTTTTGGCTAGTTCGCGTATAAATATCGTCGGTCTTCCATCCGGGTTCGATAGTGTTGCCAATTAGGTTAATGTTTTGATAGTCTACAATGTGATTGGCCCCGTCGGCTTTCGAATTGATTTTATCCCAAAGCTTATTGAATTCTGCTGCTGCATTCTCTCTATCTTCTTCGGACGTTGAACCTAAAATAGATTGAAGTTTGGTTCGCATTGTATCGATATGTTGCTCAATAAACCCCATAGCATTTTGGGCTTTGGAAGCGGCGGTTACGTTGCCTGAAATATGGTCCTTAAAACCTAATAACCTTCCAATTTGACGCTTACCACGGCGGTAGTCGCCATTATTCTTAAAATCAACAGCGTGAGAGGCTTTTCTCTCATTCATGCGTTCGACAAGTTTCTCGGTAATCGTGACAAGAGAACTCATCCCTGTCACTTCATTCCTCGAAACTTGTGCAGTTACAATATCGCCAATATTGCTCATCTTGACCTCAATTTATTATGAGAAAATATATAAATCTGACAACACTCTATCGTGCATATCCTATCAAATTAAATCTTACTAACCAGTAAACAATAATTTAATATTTAAGTTAACCCCGATATAATGAAGCGTGCGAGAATTTGAGGTGATAGGCATCACAAATGATCGTGAATTATTAGACGTTGATTATTTATGAATTTAATAACTAAAAAAGAAGGTTGTTATGACAAAAGAAAGAATAGGACTTATTGTTGGCGCTGGGGCGGGTTTAAGTGCTTCTTTAGCAAAAAAATTTTCTGGCGAGGGTATAAAGGTTGCTTTGGCAGCAAGGGATACTAACAAATTAGGAGATCTAGCAAATGAAATCGATGCAGCGGTATACCACTGCGATGCATCTAATCCGAAGAGCGTTCAGGATTTATTTAAATCAATACAAATTGACTTGGGTGATCCAGAAGTTGTCGTTTTTAACGCAAGCAAGCGCGTTAGGGGCGAAATTAACGAGATAGATGCTGACGAAGTTAGGGACGCGATACTGACAACATGTTACGGAGGGTTTTTAGTTGGTCAACAGGCATCCAAGATAATGCTAAAGACTGGCAGAGGAACAATAATGTTTACTGGAGCTTCTGCTGGTGTCAAAGGTTTTGCCAAATCAGCAACATTTGCGATGGGAAAGTTTGGTTTGCGTGGGTTGGCCCAGAGTATGGCTCGAGAACTTCATCCTCAGAATGTACATGTCGTTCATGTAATTGTGGATGGGGGTATTCGATCAGAGGTAAAAAGCGATCATTCTCGACAGGCCAAAGATAGCTGGTTATTGCCAGATGCTATCGCGGATACTTACTACCATTTACATACTCAACATCGATCGGCATGGTCATGGGAAATAGAAGTTCGACCTTGGGTAGAAAATTTCTAATGTATTAGTTTAAGACATATCTAGAGCACGCTTGTATAACTCTAGGATGGCTTCTTGTTCTTCGCGATCTGAGTTATCTAACTTTCGTAGGCGAATAACTTGACGTAAGATTTTCACGTTAAAACCTGCAGCCTTTGCTTCAAAAAAAATCTCTCTAATGTCTTCGGCAAGAGCTGATTTTTCCTCCTCAAGGCGCTCTATACGTTCAATTATTGTTCTGAGCCTTTCACTTGCGATACCTCCAACATCAACCATTCAATTCCCCCAAATTTCCAGATTAATCATCTTATTGAATACGTACAGTTTTAAACAGCATATAGGCTAGCTGCAAGTTAACTTTGTGGAATGTAATTTAATGCTAATATTTTTTTCGTTCATGAATGTTTTCAGTATGCAAAATTTCTACAAGTGAGTTGGAGATGATTTTTGCCCAGCAGTCCGAGCCTATGGTTGTCTTAACTAAATCTTGCCGAACCTCAATAGCACAATGCGGTAATCCGTCATTACCCGCATGAAAATCTAGAGAATAATAGTATTCTTGACCTGAATAAGGTTCATTGTCACCTATTACAAATTTTTCAGGATGATTTTTCAGTAACTTAATTAACGGATACGAAACTCGCGGATCGCGGTTCCACAATACACCAGCATGCCAGGGTCTTTCGTTTTCTTTTTGTGACGATATTACGGGGGCGAAAGTGTGTATTGAAAAAATTAAGGGTATATTTTTTGGATATTCGGATTGTTCCTTGTAATTTCGTATTACGGTCGAAATTGCATTGTGATATGGCCAAAAAAATTTTTTTATTCGATCTAGGCGATCGATTTTACTAATATTCTTGTTAATGGGAATGACAATATTGTCGCTAATAGTTGGTATGCAACTTTTATCGGCGGGAGACCGATTGGCGTCAATAATTAATCTAGATGTTCCGCATAAAATTGCTGTTGCATTAATTATTTTAGAAATTTTTCGGGTTAAATTTGCAGCTCCTATATCCCAGCCAATGTGTTGATTGAGTTGGTCCTTATTTAAGCCGAGATCATTATATTCGGGAGGAACATAATTACTGGCATGATCACAAATCAAGATCAAAGGTTTTTCGCTTTTTACGTTTAGGATTTCAAATGGTTGGTTTATCATAGAAAGAGAATATTAAATTTCTCAAGGTGTTTCGAGCCTTAAAATCCAGAAGTTATGATGAGATGATTTCAGTATGGTTGTTGTCGTTAGTTACCTGTATAACCCGAGCTTATGGATAAGTTTAGAAAAAATAAAATTACTAATAGGCAAAAAACAATGGACAAAATTAATCAAAGGGCTGTTGTTTTTTTGTTTTTTGGCGCGGCAGCCATCTCATTGGCTCCTATTCTGGTGCGTCTTAGTGAATTAGGGCCAAGCGCGACAGCCTTTTATAGAGTCTTATTTGCCTTGCCGGTTTTTTTATTTTGGATGATGTATGACAAAAAAAGTAGCAACGTTCACCGACAGCCAAGTTCGCTAAAAGATTACGCTTACTTAGCGATAGCTGGGGGGTTTTTTGCTGGCGACCTTTCGTTTTGGCATTGGTCAATAAAATTAACTTCAATTGCGAATGCAACGCTCCTCGCAAATTTTGCTCCAATATTTATTACTTTAGGTAGTTTTTTTATATTTCGTGAGAGATTTAGCCGTATATTTATAGGTGGGATGTTATTATCAATGTTTGGCGTTCTACTTTTACTTGGTGATAGTTTTGTTTTCCACTTCAGCCATCTAGTTGGTGATGGATTTGGACTGATTGCAGCAGTATTTTATGCGGCATATTTATTGGCAGTAAGTCGGTTGCGTTTAAATTTTTCTACTGTAACTGTAATTACATGGTCTGGTCTTGCAACTTGTATATGCATGATTCCAATAACCCTTTTGTCAGGGGAAAGTTTAATTATTACCACATTTTATGGTTGGATTGTTTTAGTGGCTCTAGCATTAATTTCACACGCTGGTGGACAGAGCTTGATAGCATTTTCGCTTGCACATTTACCAGCTGCTTTTGGGTCGGTGGGATTGCTTTTACAACCTGTTCTGGCCGCAATAATCGCTTGGGTTATTTTCGATGAAAGTCTCGGTATCATGCAGGCGAGTGGTGGATTGGTCGTAATTATAGGGATTTATATTTCTCGGCAGGGCTCGAGATGACTTGAGTTATTATCGATTTTTCTGATATTCTTGTTTGAAATAAGGAGGCTGGCAAGAAATCTTAAAGGTGAGCGTATACATTTGGTTTTTGGAGTTTAATTTTGTTAAGTGACCAGGAAGATTATCTCCTTGATTTTTTTTTAGACCTTCAACCTCAAAGGGAAGATTTTAGCATAGCAGTGCTAAAAGGATTATCGCTGTCAAATAAATCTATACCCCCTAAATTTCTCTATGATGAAAAGGGATTGCAACTCTTTAATTTAATATGCAAAACAGTTGAATATTATATAACTCGGATCGAGATATCTCTCCTAAAAAGCATTAAAAATGACATTAGATTTTTTGTTGGATCGCGTGTGGTTATTTTTGAGTATGGCTGCGGGTCTAGTCATAAAATTAAGGCACTTTTATCATCTCTAATCGATCCGGCAATATACGTCCCAATCGATATTTCAAAATCAGATTTGATTGCAACAGCAAGAGAAGTGGCAATGTATTACCCTAAAATAAAGGTGGGCGCAATTTGTGCCGATTTTTCAAACCCAATTGAGTTGCCAAAAAGCATAGCTTTGCATACCTCCGAGCGTCTCGCTTTTTTTCCTGGTTCGACTATAGGCAATCAGACCCCTCGGGAAGCTTTATTATTTTTGAAGAATGTTCGGGGTATGCTTGGTAAGAAAGGCAAGTTTCTGATCGGAGTTGATACAAAAAAAGATGAAGAAATTTTGTGCAGGGCTTATAATGATTCCCAAGGACATACCGCGAGTTTCAATTTTAATCTTCTTCGACGTATTAATAATGAATTAGGAGCCGAAATAGATACATCAGAATTTTTCCATGATGCATTCTATAATAATGAGCTAGGTCGAATCGAGATGCACTTAAAAAGCAAAATTCAGCAGAGTATCCGGATTAGTGATAGGAATTTTTCTTTCGAAATAGGAGAAAGTATTCATACGGAAAATTCTTACAAGTATTCGAAAGATGAATTTTTGGTACTGGCGAAGAAATCAGGATTTGAATTGTTAAAAGTTTGGAGTGACAATGAAAATCTCTTTGCCATTTATCTCCTACAGGTGATCTAGATAATTTTTTTTAATCAGATTTGTAACGTTTCTGGCAATTATCAGTTTTGAATAAATAATTTGGGTTGAATGTTGTATAGATGATTTTAAGGGTGTCTGGCTGAGGCAGGTCAAATTTAATGGTTAAAAAGAAAAAAGGTAGTGGTGCATTATTTTGGCCGTTTGCGTTGCTGGTTATTTCTCAAATGTTATTTGGTAGCAATCAAATAATGGGTCGTCTTATCGAGGGTATTGTGCCGCCCATTGGTTTATCATTCTGGCGTTGGATTGTTGCAACGCTTGTAGTCCTTCCATTCACTTTTAAATATTTGAAAAAATATGGGAATATAATTCTCTGCGAATGGCGAATTTATTTAGGCATTGCATTTTGTTTGATAGTACTTGGAAATACTACAATCTATATTGCCTTAAATTATACGACCGCAATCAACGCATCCATTGTATCCTCAGTACAGCCAGCTGTCACATTTGCATTATCCTGGGTATTGTATCGTGAGTCGGTCACAAAAGGTCAGATAACAGGTGCATTGATAGCAACTATCGGCGTTTTATATGTTATTTCAAGAGGAAAAATATCCATATTAATTGAGCTTGAACCAAATCCTGGTGATGTATGGATGATTATCTCTGTCATTGGATTCTCATTTTATGCTGTTTTGCTAAAAAAGTTACCACCAGAAGTTCCAGAAAATTTGAATTTGAATGTTATCCAGTTTTTAGGAATCATTTTGTTGTTACCATTTTATCTTTGGGAAACTATTTACATTCAGCCAATGAGATTGGATCAAGTCACAATTATTACAGTGTGTTGGGCAGGCATTATGGTTGCAGTTGCTGCTTTAGGTCTCTGGAATTATGCCAATTTGAGATTAGGTGCAAATAAAGCGAGTGGAACCATCCACCTTCGATTGATTATGATAACGATCATGGCAATTTTCATATTAGGTGAAAGGTTGGAGTATTTTCACTTTATCGCTTTTGGAATTATTTTGCTAGGTATCTATTTGATTTCCAGACCCAGAGAAAAAGCAGCTATTTTATAATGGCTCTTTGCAAGTATATAAATCATTAATATTCTGACTTAAATTATGTTAAGAAGTTCCCACTGTCGACAATCATCCTGGCCCCAGTAGAATGTTTCAGATGTGTAACATATGCCATAATAGCCACTGCAACATCCTCAGGCTCAACAATTTTTTGTAAAGGTGACTTTTCTGATAATTTTTCAAGTTTTTTTCGATCACGGCCTTCAACGAAATCGGTTGCTACGGCACCCGGTGACACACAGTTTACTCTTATCTCCGGACCTAAAACTCTAGCTAAGGCTAGGCTCATAGTATCTATTGCAGCTTTGCAAGACACATAAGCTATACTACTACCAGTTCCTTTAAAACCCGATACAGAGGACAAATTTACGATAACACTGTTACCTGCTGCTTTGAGTAAGGGACGTAGTTCACGAATAACTGAAAATGGTCCTCGGACATTTGCAATCAGCATCTTATCCATCAATTCATCATCAAGTGACTCGAGATCGTGATGAGGGATGGGTTTTGTGAAACCAGCCGAATTTACCAATATGTCGAGTTTGCTGTATTTAGATTTAATGTTTTTCGCAGCTTCTTTGACTGACGTGCTATCTTCTAATGTTAATTTTTGGAGTGTATGTTTATCATTCGCTAACTCTTCAAGAAGTGCATTGGCTCGGTCAGTGCCGTTGTTATACCCAATTATAATGCTTGCTCCTGCCGCCGCCATCATTCGTGCCGTGGCGGCACCTATTCCATTGCTGGCACCAGTAATAAAAGCTGTTTTTCCATAAAGGTCTTTATCCATAATTATCTAACTTCCATTGTTGCTACAGTACATCCAACGGCGTAAATCGGAATGGGTGCATAGAAAAGTAAATTACCTTTGTGTCCTTCACATGCTGCGGCAATTGAAATAAAGGTACGAATTTCAAAGCCACCTTGGCCAGCTTCGGTGTAAATTTGTTCATCAGTATATGCTAGAAGCGCTTCTTTATTGTTGTTCACCCATTTATCTAAAAAGTCTTTGTCAAAATCTTCATTGATTTTTCCTGAATCAGGGGTCGCCGGCCAATGGGAAATTCCTCCAGTCCCAATGATTGCAATCGGTTTTGATGTTGAATCGCATGCGCGACGGAGAGCCTGGCCAAAAGCCCAGCTTCGTTGGAGAGGGGTCAATGGCGGGCCTTGGCAATTTATATTAACTGGTATCACATCAATGTTATAATCTGGAGTTAAAAAGTGCAGGGGCACCATAATCCCGTGATCGAATTTCCATTCTTGTGCATAGGATAAGTCCACTTCCTGCATTATGTTTGTTATTAGATGATTAGAAAGCTCAGAATTTCCCGGAATATGTTGTTTTTTAATGCCGAGCCATTTTTCATCTTCGATTGGCCCTTCGTAATGATCCGCCATGCCCATGCAGAAGGCCGGCATATTATCCATAAAAAAATTAGCAAAATGTTCCGCTGCCACAACTACAATTGCTTCGGCTCCCGATTCTTCGAGACTTTGCCGCATTTTTTCAAAATTTTTATAGAGTCCTTCACGCAGTTCAGGTTCAGCTCTATCAGCTCGTCCGGTAATTCCAGGGGCATGTGAACAAATTCCAGCAAATACCAGGGTCATTTGATTTCTCCTATCTACCCCAAGCTAAGTTATTTAGTTAAACAGAAAAAGCCCAATTATAGGGGGGTTTGGTACACATTCTATATACAATTAATATTTCCTGCAAATTTCCGCCCAACGACGTCCATTTTCTTTGCATTTCTGTAGCATTTTATCAGGAATGAAATTATATGGTGGCCGAACCGGCCCGGGGTTGCAGTATCCAGCAGCCGATATCCGAGCCTTCTCAAGTTGTATATTGTATGAAGCAAACAGGTCTGGATCACGTATTATATCTTCAACGATTTCGTTCGCCCAGTCTATATCATCTGCAATCTTCTTTGCCAATGCAGTGTCATTGCTAGTGATAGCTTTCATTATTGCTACTGAAGGTTGTGGTCCCATTGATGCTGCAGTTGCCCAGCAAGCGGTTGTCGTATCTTTGGCAAGTGAATAAAATTCATAAACTGAACTGTCGATAGGAACAAAGTTTATAAGATTGTTTGTTGTTTTTAAAGCTTCCAACAAAACTTTCGAATTTGAGAATTTGGCACATGTCACTGTAGGTGCTTTATTTGAAATTTGGCCCCAAAACTCTGCATCAAAATTAAATCTAAAAGCCCGGGCATTGGCATATGCCATTATAGTTAATTTTGGAAATGCTTCAGAAATAGACTGATAATATTTAATGGCCATTTCTCGTGTAAGCGGCTGCCACATAGGAAGCCCAAGCAAACTGCCATCTGCTCCTTCTTTTTCGACAAATTGAAGGCGTTTAATTATTTCATGAGTGCCAAGGGCGGTGGCACCAATAAAACAAGGGACACGGCGATTAGCAGCAGATAATACACATTTTGCAAATTCTATGTACTCTTCGGTCGTTAATGTTGCACATTCACCTGTAGTTCCAAGCGCTATCAAGCCTGAAACACCATCTGAAATCAATTTGCTCACTAATTTAGATGTTTCTTCCAAATCTAGGGTTCTTTTAGCATCCCATTTTTCTGAGCCAGGTAGGGCTGGGGTTGGGATAATCGCATACATACCTTTAATATCTTGTGCTGTCAGCATTTGTTATTAATCTTTCAAACTTTTAATAATTTATATTGGCACGCCGGCATCGAGGCCTAAAACATGTCTTCCATATGTTGGCATCACGATATCATAGTTTAGTGTAATGTGCGTGCCAATTGCATGGATATTTTGAGCTGCTAGTTGAATTGTGTTACTTTTTAGGAGCCCTTTAGTTCCCGTTGCCCCAACAAGCAAGTCAATCGCACGCTTGAGAAATTGGATCGCTATAACTTGATTTCTTTTATTTTTAAGTTTTTGTTCGGTCGACATTTGTTGTTTTTTATTAATTGTCGCGGACATTTTCTTACAATCCTCTGTAATAATAAGTTTTGCTGCTTCTATCAACGCAGATGCTTCAGAAACTCGGGTTTGTACAGGGTAGTGTTCCGCCATATTGGAGTTTTGACCGCGTAATGATTTTACTTTGCGTGGGCCAATCTCTTGAATGAACTGGCCTAAAGCTCTTTCCGCAATACCAATTGCAGGAGAAACCAGACAATAACTTGAGCAGGCAAAAAAAGGTGTTTTATATAAAGAATTTAGATTGATTTTTGCTCCAGGTGTGTTGCCAGACCGAGCACTGTCAAAGTCTAAAATTCTATGTTCCGGAACAAAAACCTCGTTCATAGAAATGCTTTTACTACCAGAACCTCTCAAACCCGTCACATCCCAGTCATCATTTATTATGTAATCTGATCGAGGAATAAGGCAAAAATAAAGCCTGTTTTCTTTCTTTTTTTTGTAGCTGGCGCTTACAATTGTCCATTCAAAATGATCACATCCACTGACGTATGGCCATGTTCCCGATAATTCAAACCCACCCTTGACCAATCTTGCTGATCCTGCCGGCACGTAGGAAGATCCTACAGCCGCTAATGGATCTAGTTTCCAAACATCGTTTTGAGCTTCTTGTCCGAATAACGCCACGTTGAATGCGTGGAATGATCCGACCGAGCAAACCCATGCTGTTGAACCGCATCCGCGCCCTAGGCTACTCATAAGCGTAACAAATTCATAAAATTCTAGCTCATAACCCCCAAATTGTCTCGGCTGGAAAATTCTAAAAAATCCGCTACGTTTTAATTCGTTGATCACTGATTTTTTCGTATGACCGCGTTGCTCAGTAGCTAAAGCATCGGCAGCTAATCGTGGTAGCAAGGGTTCAACTTGGTTAGCTAAATTTTTAAACATTATCCTTTATTCCAGAAAGTATTTTTTTTATTTGATTCCATATAATGTTTTTGCATTCGTTCCTGCTATTTTTCTTTTTACTTCATCTGAATAAGTGTCATTGGCCAAGAACATTGGCAAGTCACTGGTTAAATCTTCTTCAGTTGGTTCATGAGGAAAGTCAGAGGCATATAGTATTCGATCCGAACCAATAGCGTCCAAGGCATATTTAAGCCCAACTTCGCCCATTTCGCAACTGACCCAAAAGCTTTCATGATTTCGGATAATATCCGAAGGTCTTTTCGTTAGGCGATTTCGCACTTTAGCTCCAAATACTGAATCAAATTCGTAATCCAATCTATCCATCATAAATGGCACCCATGAACAGCCAGCTTCCAGAAATGCAAAACGCAACTTAGGAAATTCCTCAAAAACTCCAGAGAAAATCATATCTGTTAATTGAATAAACATTGGGATAGGATGCGATAAGGTGTGGACTTTCTGAAATTCGTCCAAATGATCAAGGCCAAATCCTTCACTCGGAGCTCCATGCAACGCTAAAACCATCCCCAATTTCTCAGCTTTTTCAAAAAGTGGCCAAAAATCTTTATGCCCATAACTCTTTCCCAAACAGGTTACCGTTGGTAACAACATAGACACAAACCTGGTCCTTGATTTAGAACATCGTTCAAGTTCAGTTATTGCCCCTTCAATGTTGTGTAGTCCCATTAGTCCCGTACCATACAAACGGGTGTCGTGGTTAATGTAGGTTGCCTCTAGCCAATTGTTGTAGGCTGTGGCAGTTGCTGAAGCGAATTCAGCATTTTTGATTAATCCAACTCCTAAACCAGAAGATGGAAAAAGAACACTTCCCTCGAGGTTCATATCATCAAGAATTTTTGACCAGATTGGTCCGTCAGTTTCTAAATACCTAGGCCCTGGGTCCCCTTGTTTTACAGCCACAGTGCGCGGCCAACCATCAAGTGAAGGAAAAATTCCTAAACCATCGAACCTTTTCGAATTAGACCAAGATCCTTCATAATGTTGCTCCAACACTTCTTCTTTTTCGAGGACATGTCCATCAGCATCAAATGCCTTAAAGTGTTCCATAAATATTACTCCCTAATTATTTTAATTTTTGTATGAAGGATCTTGTTTCTCGATTATTCTTTCTAATGCTTCGAATGCTTTATCTTGACCAATAGGAGCCTCATTAAATAAACCCATTTCATTCGTTGAAAATCTAGTAACTTCATCAGAAATTGCAATATTTTTGCCCATTAATGATTCACTTGCCAATTGGGTTTCGCATGCCTTTTGGAGTGTCCAGAGTCGTATAAAAGCCTCTTCAATATTTCGTCCAAATCCTAATAGCCCGTGATTACGAAGAATAAGAAGGGGGTTCTTCCCAATGCTGGTAATAAGACGTTGTTGTTCGTTTTCGCGTGTCGTTATTCCTTCAAAATCGTGATACGAGATATTATTATGGATCATTGCCGAATAAAAATTAGTATTGGCCAGGCCTTGTTCCTTGCATGATACCGCAATACCTTCGACCGTATGAGTATGCATGATGCAGATAGCTTCGGGAATGTGCTTATGGATAGCACTATGAATAACAAATCCTGCTTGATTAATATTCCAGTCTGAATGATCAACTTTATTTCCATCAATATCGACTTTGACCAAGTTAGATGCCTTTACTTCATTGTAACTTAGGCCAAATGGATTAATGAGAAAGTGATGTTTTGGTCCTGGAAGCCGTAGTGTAATGTGATTAAAAATCAGAAGCGACCAGCCCAAATAATCAAAGATTCGGTAAGTTGCCGCTAGTTTAACTCTAAGGTTCCACTCAGTTTCATTGATGTTATTGGTGGTCAAATAGCTCCCCCGCCAGTTCTTGCATACAACCCCGTTCGGACTTGTCCATATTTCTCTATTCCTTTCTTCATGGCTTGAATATAGGCGTCCCACTCAAAATCTCTCAATGCTGCATAATGCATTAAGAGTTGGCCATTAACGCCCATCACATACAACAAACCAATATTTGGTGTTCGTATTGCTTCTGATTCTTCTTTCGTGAGCTCATAATCATTGAGCACATTTTCAATGTCGTTTTTGAATCGCTTTACCAATTCGGGGTCGCGGTTTAGGTTATATATAAGTTTTTGAACGTTATATAGGCTCATCGTAGATCCTTTATGTACCCAATGATGGGATTTTGTGACCGTCCAAGGCTATGCAAATATTCTTAGTTTCCATATAGAATTCAAAACTATAATCACCTCCATCACGACCAATGCCACTTGATTTCATTCCTCCAAAAGGTGCAGGGAGGTGGCGATTGTTCTCAGAATTTATCCATATCATTCCCGCATCTAAAGAATGCCCAAGTCTATGCGCTCGCCCAACATCGCTGGTCCAGATATAACCGGCGAGCCCATATTTTGTATCATTTGCCATTTCTATGGCATCTGCTTCCGTATCGAAAGGTATAGCAGTAAGGACAGGCCCAAAGATTTCTTCTTGTGCAATTCGCATGCTATTTTTTGCATTGGTAAACAGCGTCGGTTCAACAAATAAACCTTCACCCATGTTTTTTGTTACCTGACCACCTAACTTTATTGTGGCACCATCCTTTTTTGCAATATCCCAATAACCACATACTTTTTTAAAATGTTGTTGATGTATAAGAGGGCCAATTTCGGTTTTTGGATCCAGAGGATGTCCAACCTTTAGTTTCGAAATGCGTTTTGATAGCTTTTCAACAAATTTGTCATGTATTGATTTTTGGATGAGCAGTCTACTTGAGGAAGTACAACGCTCACCATTAAGGCTATATATCATAAAAACAACTGCGTCTAAGGCTCGCTCAAGATTAGCATCATCAAAAACGATAACGGGATTTTTTCCACCAAGTTCAAAATGTACTCTTTTTAAGGTTTCGGATCCTTGGCTCATTATCAAGCTTCCTGTTTTAGATTCGCCGACGAAAGCAATCGCCTGGATGTCGGGGTGTTCAGTTAATGCCTTGCCCGTGGTGTCACCATCGCCATTTACAAGATTTACAACACCCTTGGGGATACCAGCTTCGTGCATTATCTCAATTAATAACATAGCTGTTAGAGGGCTCCATTCGGCCGGTTTATGAACCACGGTACATCCCGCCGCAAGAGCTGGTGCGATTTTCCAGGTTGAAAGCATAAAGGGAGTGTTCCAAGGCGTAATGACGCCAACAGGCCCTATTGGTTGGCGAATTGAATAGTTAACGTGGTCAAGAGCAGGCATTGAATTGCCGGCAGTAGCCTCTGCTGCTTTATCGGCAAAAAATCGGAAATTTTCTGCTCCTCTAAGCGCTGCTTTACTCATAAAACGCAGTGGTTGTCCAGTGTCCATACATTCGATGAATGCAATTTCCTCAGCTCTTTCAACAATTTTGTTAGCAACGTTATGGAGGATTTTAGAGCGGTTATCACCTTTCATTTTTTTCCATGCTGGGAATGCTTTTAAAGCAGCTTTAGCTGCCATGTCGACATCTTTTTTGTTGGCGCAATAGGCATCATTTAGGTAGCTACAATCTACAGGAGAAGTATTTTCAAAAATTTGATCTGATTTACCGTTAGTTCTTTTGCCATTAATAAAGTGTCCCATTGTACTAGTTTTGAACTGCTCTAGATAATCTTCAGCAAAATTAATATTTCTTTTCAGATCTTTTGAGGTTTCTGCTAAGTTAGGCATTTATCCGCTCCTCAATATAATCGCGAATATTATTTCGATTAATTCGGAGTTCTGGATCAAATTCATTTAGCTCTGCCGACATAGCAAGTGGGCCATTCTCATGGATTGGCTTGAGAAATTCTTCGACAGCAGAAAATATCGTTTTCAATGCGGATGTTTTTGTCGTTTCATCTCTGCCTGGACCAATTTTAAGTTCGACATGTATAAACCCATTATCTGGATGACCATCGGCGATTTTATAATGTTGACGTTTTGCTGCCCGGATGCGCAGTCCACCCATCGGGAAGACTCCTGTATCAATAGCCGCGGCATAGACTTCTTCTATCAAAGCCTTCAGTCTTATTTGCTTTTCGATATTTTCAGAATATTCAATAATGATATGTGGCATTATGTGGCTCCGATCAATTTATAAACTAATCCAGAAGTTATAATTAAATTGACAGTAGATTTTTATTGATTAACATGTTAACTAAAATTGATGTGGTGTCAATAGAGGGATAATTTGAGGAGAAGTCAATGACGCATGATCTATCAAAAATAAGAGGATCTATTCCTCCCATCATCACCCCTTTTAAAGGTGAAAGCATAGATTATGAAGCATATGCAAGGTTGGTCGAATTTCAGATTGAAAAAGGCTCTCACGGAATTTTAGTCAATGGAACGACGGCTGAACCATCTACACTTTCAGTCGAGGAGCGTAATTCAATTCTTGATATTGCAATTAGCACTAATAAAGGGAGGTTGCCCATTATTGCTGCAACAGGTTCGCAGTCTTTGGCTGAAACTAAAGTTCTAACGCGCTACGCTGCAGAAGCGGGTGCAAATGCTTTGCTGATTGTAACGCCCTATTACATAAGACCGCCCCAGCGTGGTTTGATCGGGTATTATCTTGATTTAATGGGCGGCATTGATACACCTTGGATGATATATCATATTCCGGGTCGTGCTTCTGTATCTATAACACTTGAAACCGTTAAAGAATTAAAGGATCAATCTCCAAATTTTGTTGGTATGAAACATGCTGTTAACGATCTAGCATTTGTTTCGGAATGCATTGATGCTTTCCCAGATTTTTTGGTCTTTGTTGGTTTAGAGGAATTAAGCTTCCCTGAAATGGCGATTGGCGCTGTTGGTTTAATGAATGCGGTTGGTAATCTTAGGCCTGATTTGCTTGCTGAGATGTGCCAAGCTGTCTGGGATAATGATCTAGCCAAGGGTAAGAATATTCATCAACGCTTACTCGAGCTTAACCAAAGTGTGTTTTTTGATACTAATCCGATTCCAATCAAGTATATGATGAAAAGGCTAGGAATAATCCCTGAAAATCATCATCGACTACCTATGGTGCCAGCTGACACAGAGCTTGAGAAAAAATTGGATGGTGTTTTGCAACGTGCAGGTCTGCTATGACCTAAAGAATTAGGAAAATAGAAAATGAAAATAGCCAGTTTTAAAAAAGATGGTGTAGCTAGTTATGGTGTAGTAGTTGATAACGGTATCATTGATTTAGGGGTTCGTTTAGGAGAAAAATTCCCAGCCTTAATCGATAATCTACGGGCAAATGCAATCGATGAAATACGTCAGATAATTGAAGGTAAAACGCCTGATTTCTCGTTGGATGATGTAACTTTGCAAATTCCGGTAACATCACCAGAAAAAATTATCTGCATCGGGGTGAACTACGGAAACCGAAATAATGAATATAAAGATAACTCAGATGCTCCAAAATATCCGAGCGTATTCCTACGTACACCAGGATCTTTCGTTGGCCATAATCAGGATATTTTACGACCCCCTGAATCAGAACAGCTTGATTATGAGGGTGAAATTGTCCTAGTGATTGGTAAAGGTGGAAGGCGTATAAAGGAAGAGAATTATTTGCAACATATTGCTGGCCTCTCAATAATGAACGAAGGGACAATTCGGGATTGGCTGCGTCATGGTAAGTTTAATGTTACCCAAGGGAAAAATTTTGCGTCCAGTGGTTCAATCGGCCCTTGGATGATAACTACCGAAGAAGTCGGGGACTTGGAACAGCTATCTATTCAAACGCGTGTTAATAATGAAGTACGTCAAGAAGATTCAATTTCTAACATGATTTTTAAATTTCCTTATTTGTTAAGTTATTTGTCCACATTTTTCGAGTTAAAGCCAGGAGATTTGATCGCAACGGGCACGCCGGTGGGAGCGGGCGCGAGATTTGATCCTCCAATATGGCTAAAACCTGGAGATTTACTTGAAATAGAAGTGTCCAAGGTTGGAAACCTTCGTAATACATTTGCCGATGAGGATAATTCTTAGTGGTGGAGTTGCAGAACAGAGGTTTAAATGGTAACGAAGGTCTCCGTAGTTTTTCTCGGTCCCTTCCGATGGCTTTACTCCGTGCGCGCGAGACTGTCATGGAACGATTTCGTCCGAATTTAAGGGCGCATAACCTGACCGATCAGCAATGGCGTGTATTGCGAACTTTGTTTGACCATGGTCAAAAAGATCTGGGTGAGTTGTCAGGCATTTGCTGTTTATTGAAACCCAGTATTACCCGAATTATTCGATCCATGGAAAAAAGGTCCCTTCTGAGGAAAAGTCTTGATAAACAGGATAATCGGCGAACCATTGTCTCAATTACTAAGAACGGCCGTGATTTAATTTCTAAAGTAGGCCCTAATTCTGAGGCGATATATCAGGATATTGCTTTAGCGCTAGGTTTTAACGAGCTTGAAGATCTATATAGAAAGCTTGATATTTTAGTAGTTAAACTGCAAGAAAATTAAGAGCCTGATTTATAAAATATCGAGAACTTTTTTGAGGTTATCTAAAAAAGCATCCGTGTCCTCTGGTGTTCCCATTGAGAGCCGGATAAAATTTACATATTCATTTCCTCCAACCGTTGAAATCCTGACGCCACGAGCGCGCATCGCTTTGACGATGTCTGTTGCAGGTTGATTGATGTTACATGATACAAAATTAGTTACTGAGTCCATTGGATTGTAGCCCATGTCTTGAAGGCCGTTTGTAATTCGAGCACGTTCTATAGCATTTTTGTCCAAAATAAATTGAGTATATTCAGGTTCATTCCAAGCTGCGATTGCTGCAGCTTCGGCTATCCCATTAAGACTGAATGTACTTGCTACCATACGGATGGCGTTTACAATTTCTACTGAGCTACAAATTGCATACCCGAGTCGGACTCCCGCTAGGGCGTAGGCTTTGGAAAATGTCCGTGTTACGGCCCACGGACCTTTGCGATCTTTTAGAATTTCTAATGCATCGGGACCACCTGCATGAATAGCGAACTCGTGGTATGCTTCATCCATAAAGAGCATAACATTTTCAGGAGTATTTTCACTTATATAACGGATTTCTTTTTCCGTTAACATCATTCCTGTCGGATTATTGGGGGTTACGCAAATTAACAAACGAGTATCATTGCCAATTGCATCTGTCATAGCTTCGATGTCGATAGCGCCGTTAGGCTTATTAGGCACAGATGTAACATCAGCATCAACAATTTTATAAATTCCTTCAAAACGTTTCCAGACCAATTGAGGTGTGACAAGGTTCTGTCCAGGAGCAACTGAGATCTCTGCAATACTGGTTAGTAATTGTGTGCTGCCGCCACCCCATGTGATAGTATCCTCAGGTACTTTAAGGCGTTTTGCTACCATTGGAGTAAGGGTTGGGCATGTACCATCGGGGTAGCGGTTGAGCGTGTGAGCAACATCCTTCATTGCTTTGATTACGTTTGGTGATGGTGGGTAGGGGCATTCGTTTAGATCCATACGGTGAATATTTTTATTAATTTCGTGGTCATAGATTTTTGTTGGGTTCCAAAAAGAAAGATTTTGGAAATTAGTACGAATGGGTTGTATGGTTAGTTTATTATTCATTTTATTTTCCGAAATTTTTTTTACTGAAATTAATTGACTTTTATAGTTTTAAAAAATTTTCACCTTATATTACTTTAGAATTGTTAAAGACGGTGTTTACACTGATTGTTAAGTATCCGTCTAGAGAAATTAAATTTTTGTCACCAAATTTTGTTATATATCATTCAAGTTTGCGTCTATTATCTTAATTCAATCGTGCTTATCAATGGATCTGATTGTCTCAGTTTTTTACAGTTCGTAAATAGGCTAAACAAATGTTATGGATTTATAATTTGGAGATTTACTGTACCTTGTTTAATCGGCAGTTAATTGCCTATAGAATAATATTTGTATTGATGAGTTAAGTCCAAAACGGTAAGTGTGCATCAAAGTGGAGGAAACAAAATTATGATTATAGATTGTCATGGCCATTATACCACAGAACCGGAGAAGATGCGCCAATGGCGTCAGGACCAGCTTGAGCTCGTGGAAAATGGAGAATTTAAACCGACCCGGGCAATGCTGAGTATTGATGATGCTGACATTCGCGATGGTATAGAAAATAATCAATTAAAACTTCAGCAGGAACGAGGTACCGATAAAACGATATTTTCGCCTCGTGCTGTGGGGATGGGCCATCACTTGGGTAGTGCGGAAACTAGTTTGGAGTGGACGCAACTATCCAATGATATGATTCATCGTGTGGTGACCATGTACCCGCAAAATTTTGTCGGGGTCTGTGCTTTACCTCAATACCCTGGTGTTGAGCCCAAACACTGTATTCCGGAGCTTGAACGAGCAATTGATGAACTTGGTTTTATTGGTTGCAACTTAAATCCTGACCCATCAGGGGCTATGTGGTCGGATCCTCCGTTAACTGATACGTGGTGGTATCCACTCTACGAGAAAATGTGTGAACTCGATATACCAGCCATGATTCATGTTAGCGGTTCTTGTAATCCGAATTTTCATCATACCGGAGCTCATTATATTGCCGCTGATACAACTGTTTTCATGCAACTCATTCAGGGGGATTTGTTTAAAGATTTTCCAAGCCTAAAGTTTATTATTCCGCATGGTGGGGGGGCCGTTCCATTTCATTGGGGCCGTTATCGGGGCCTAGCTCAAGACATGGAAAAGCCTTTGTTAGATGACCATCTGTTGGATAACGTTTTCTTTGATACATGTGTTTACCATCAAGCTGGTATTGACTGTATGACCAGAGTAGTGCCAACTAAGAATATTCTTTTTGCATCTGAGATGGTAGGTGCCGTCAGAGGGGTAGACCCGGAGACAGGCCACAATTTTGATGATACTAAACGTTATATTGACCAAACGCCCAACCTTACCGATGAACAACGTAATGAAATTTTTATAGAGAATGCAAAAAAGGTTTATCCGCGTTTGGCTGCAGTGCTTTAATCGTTATCAAAAAAATTTGAGGGTAATAAGAATTGGCGAGTTATCTTAAAAATTAACTAATTTATTTTTTGTTACTGATATCAGTTATTTCTGGAAATTCGTTGATATCAATAATTTCATTGGCATCAAAATTGGTTGATATGGATTTATGAACACAAATCATATTTATGCTTACGATATCCTTAAAGTAATTTTTTGGGTTCTCGAAATAATTATCCGCATTAAATAGTGGTGGTGTATGCCACCATAACCGATAATCTTGATTAAATAACCATTTGATCAATGCTGGCGAATTTTCTCTACGATCATTCTCTATGTATATTTTTGGACAAAATCTAGCAATACAATTTTCGGCACCTTTTAATACATCTAACTCCATACCTTCAACGTCAACTTTTAATAAATCAAGACGGTCATAAAGATAGATATCGTCGAAACGGTGCTGGGGAATATTTATTTTACCTTCTGGGATATCAATTAAAGAAAGTGATCCAAAATTCCTGGTTTCGTTATAATCAATCTCTGGTAAATTTATCTTACCCCGTGACGATGATAATGCGTAGGGCCAACAATCAACATTTGTTATATTATTTAAGGCCATTGTTGCTGCCATACATTGAAATAATACGGGTTGAGGTTCTATTGCAACTAACCGGCCTAAGGTCCCTATGTGTTTAGCTATTCTCACCGAATGTGAGCCAATATTTGCACCCACCTCTGCGACAAAACAACCCGGCGTTATTAATTGCTGAATAAGTGCAAACTCAGCTTGGCTAAATTCACCGTATTCTATAATAGAACGTCCGATATATGTATCTGTTGACAACGCAACATATAGAGCATCCCTGCCATCAACGATTTTCTTAAAACCATTAAGGTTAAGAATTTTATGGGTTATAGAACTCATGATTAAATTAAAAAATAAGAAACATTGTTGTTAAAAAATCAATTAGAGTGTTTGAATAAACATCTAGCAAAATAATATTCTCCGGTAATAGGCCAAGTTAGTTGACATCTAATTTTTTGAATTACGAATTACTTATTTGTAAAGTTTGCAACTTATAACAAATTTTTTTTAAAACGTCGTCCCATTTGCCGAGTTCTGACTGCCGAAATAATTTCATCGTAGGGTACCATGGGCTGTCATTACGGTCCGTTAGCCAACGCCATTCAGAAGCTTTGTTTAACATGGTCCATGTTCTTTTACCCATTGCGGCTGCTAGGTGGATATATGCAGAGTCAGGCGCGATAACCAAATCTAAATTATCCATAATGGCCATTGTGTCGACGAAGACACCATCTTTATCTCTCGATGAAGTATACCACTCGATTGAATTTTGATTTTCAACATAATTTTCAGGAAAGGTCAATGGTAAGGCAATAAAACGAATATCAGGGACCGAAGCAACTGAATTAAAGGCTGAGTAAGGGACATTCCTATATTCCGAATCGGGTTCTGACCCTATATCTTCTTTCCATGATATGCCTACCTTCAAGCGCCCATCATCCCCAAGTTTATTATGCCAGAAAAGGGAACGCTGAGTATCGGCAAAAAGATAGGGTATATTGTTAGGAATAGAGTGCAGTTCAGTTTTGAAAATTAGCGGTAAACTGATGAGGGGTATATAATAATCATACTCTGGCAGAGGTTTGTTACGCTCGATAAGTTGGGCTGTGCTTTTTAGACTAGAAAACAAAATTGTGGATCTCGGTGGACATGCAAATATTACTTGCGCACCAAGGTTTGTTAATAGGTCAATATATCGACAGAATTGAATTTGATCCCCCCAACCTTGTTCAGCTAAAACGAGAATTTTTTTGCCGGAAGGGTGCGATCCATCCCATTGGGGGTTTTTCATCTCAGGTAAGAAATAAGAATCAAGTTTCCAGCGTTTTTCATAGTTCAGGAAACCCTTTTTGAAATTTCCCTGAATAAGTTGAAGTAAAGATTGATTCCAGTTAGCAATGGGATGATTTGGCTGAAGGTTAAGCACATTATCCAGCAAAATTTGGGCTTGGTCAAAATCACCTTTCGTTTTATAAGCATTGGAAAGTTTTATCATACATGTCGCGTCAGCCGGTTTAACTTCTAATGCTAACTGATAATGGTGAATTGCCTCTTCTATCCGGAAAAGTGAGATTAGAATATCGCCGATTTTCAGCCTGGAAAGATAGGCGGTTGGAATCTGTGCAAGAAGTATTTCATATTCTAAAAGAGCACGAGTTTTCTCATTTTGCTCTAAAAAGCACTCAGCTAAAGCTAGGCGACTTTTTGCGAACGTTTTATCTATAGTTAATGCATATTCAAAAAAATATTGCGCGGTAACCCAATTTTTTGTAGCAACTGAAATTTGACCGCTGAGATAGGCTGCTTCTATATTATTTGGCTCGTTTTTGAGCACTCGCTCGCATAATTCCATCGCCTTAAGATAGCGTTTTTCTTTGAAAAACTTATCAGCGGTTAGAATATCATTGATCAAAATCGAACTTTCGTTTTATGACATGCGAAAAAGAATTCATAAAAATTGAACATTTAGGAAAATTTCTAAATTAATATCAGTATACCCTATAAAATTATAGTCTAAAATTTTGGGATATTAATGGGATGTTTTGCTGAAAGATAGAGTTGACACATTTTTTTTTAGTACCAGTGATACCAAGAATATATATTTGATATTTGTGAGTAGGAATCACCCAGCCGAGAAACAAGGTTTTTATTTATTTTTAAAACGTTTATTTGCGACCTTGGCGGTTTTGAGTATTCCAAAAAGGCCTGTTGACTGCGCTCAAACAAATTAAATTGGCAACTAAAACCTGATATTTTGCTAATGGTTTAATAATTAAACATCGAGATTTTCTACTGAATTTCCCCCTGCCCAGGCTACCAAGACTTTTCGGGCGCCTTTTGTAACTTTTGTTACTCTATGCATTAGTACGGATGGAAATACTACTATGGAACCTTTTTTTCTAAGTTGTTGAGCTAGCTCGCTATTTTCAGCTAATTCATTGATAACAGGAAATTTCCCTTCTTTTAGGCCCATGTCATTGCTAAATTGGAAGTTTCCCCCTTCATATTCGTCATGATCGCTCAGTTGTAACGAAAGCGAGATTAATTTGTCTATGCTAGGATCCTTGTTCCTTTTTCGAGCTGTTAGGGGCAAGGTATCGCGATGCCAGTTGATGTTATGACCTTCAAGGTAAGTCAAATATTCAACCAGTGACATTTTTTCAATATTAAATTTCCAATTTTTTTTGTTAACCTCATCAATAAGTTCCCATAATTTTATGTATAGCCAGTCAAGATCTGGCTCATTAGCAAGCCTAGCGATATTGCAAAAGCGATATTCTTTGTCGACAACCGAAAGACCAGCGACAGAATTAACTCTTGCTAGTGATGGTTTTTGTTGATCACCGATAGCAATTATTTTATCCACGAAACCGGAGGGAATCGCTTCTGGAAACACTCTAAAGTATTCATTTCTAATCATCAATTTGCCAATTTATTATTATTCAAACCTAGTCTTTTGTTGAGATTTTAATCAATAAACTTTTGTAAATAATATCTTACATCTTAAACAAACAAACATTTGTTTTAATCCAATCCCCAATAATATTGTCTCGTTAATTTGCTCTGATTGAACAATTAAATTCACTTCATCGGGTTAGATTGTGATATGTATAATCCATTTTAAGTTTGGTAGTAAAGCTTAGATCGTGTGGTTGAAGAGATCTTGATCTACACCGAAATTGGACAAAAGTTCAAGATAGCATTTTTGGTTTTATTTGATGACCAAATTTATTTAATCTGAGTTAAATAAGATATTGATTTTTGCGGATTAATGGCATGATTCTCTTGATTTAATCACATTATTTTCTTTGCCATCATAATCTTTTACGATTTTTTTGGAGTATCTCATATATTTTCTATAATCCAGCATTCTAAAACGGTTCATTACTAGGTGCGGGTGAAAATGATGTTTTCATTTTTTAGAGAATTATCGTTAGCTCTCGACTCAAAACCTGAAAATTTTAACAGATCAGTTATATTTTTGTAATTTCTCGACCCTGACTCGTGCACAACTTCAACTAAAATAGATTTAACCGCATTATTTTTTAGCAATTTTTCAGCACCCTCAAGTATCTGCAACTCTATGCTATCAACATCTATTTTGATATGATTAGGCAGAGGTGGATTATAAATTTTTATAAAATCATCGATTGAGAAACCTGGAACCTTTTGCCGGAATAAGCTTTTGTTGCTGCTTTCACGAGTGTCGTTTTCATCGCCGAAAACATTGAAAACACTTGAAGCATATGCATTTGGTATATTTAGGAAATCCAGTTGAGTTTTGTTTGAAAAAGCTATACAGAATGGCCAAATAATCTCATTTAGATTGTTAAGTTTGATATTATTCACTAATAGAGAAAATGTTTGTCCAGAGGGTTCAAAAGCTAAAACGAAATTTTTTGTTACTAAAGCTGCAATTAAAGAATATGCTCCAACATTAGCACCAATATCCCAAAATACTTCTCCTTTACTAAATTTTCCAATCCAATCAATCGTGTCTGGTTCTCTTGTCATTAACGTACGTGGGTATTCTAAAGCTTCCCTGTTAGGGCAATGAAATTGAACCGCCCCGAATGGTGTATCAACGTGCGGCTCGGGTATTAGATTCTGAGAAATGATTGAAGCAGTTATATCTTGCCGTTGGACTTTCATTGTCTTAAGGAGTAATCGAACTAAGTTCGTATACACCGATGAAATTTTTTTACTCAATTCTCGCCCTCAGAGTGGTGCCGCTAGATAGAATCGAACTATCGGCCTCATCATTACCAATGATGCGCTCTACCCCTGAGCTATAGCGGCTTATTT
>CAZXGI010000035.1:0-24749 GCA_964639965.1 uncultured Rhodospirillaceae bacterium | reverse complement strand
CAAATGCAAGTATTGGTGTACACGTTGCCAGGCAGGATTCTGTGCCAATGATATTGTTTGTGGGACAGGTTTCCGTATCATCTACCAACCGTGACGCCTTCCAGGAAATTGATATCCCTGCAATGTTCAGGCCTCTCGCTAAATGGGCTGTACAAATTGATGACACCGAACGATTACCTGAACTACTTAGCCGGGCCATAAAAATCGCAACTTCCGGAAGACCTGGACCCGTCGTAATTAGCATCCCTGAAAATATGCAGATGCAATTGGCTGAAGCCCCTGAAGTAATACCCAACCAGCCGATCAACTCTAACCCCTCCCCGGAACAGATTGAACAGTTTGGTTATTTGATTTCAAAGGCACAGCAGCCCGTAATAATGTTGGGAGCTTCAACCTGGAATTCGGAAGCTTGTGATCAAATCGCCGACTTCGCTAAACGGCATGACATTCCAGTCATTGCAAGTTTCAGGTGCCAGGACAAAATCAATAACGATCACCCCAATTATATTGGCAGCATAGGCCCAGGAACGCCTCCCTTTATAACCGAACTGATTAATGGCTCTGATTTATTTATATGTGCTGGCGTGGAATTGAGTGAAATTGTAACACAAGGTTTTAAGCAATTCACCTTTCCGAGGATGGAACAGACACTGATACACATCCATCCTGAAGAAGAGGAACTGGGCCGGATTTATCAACCTGAACTCGCTATACAATCCAGTATGACAGGATTTGCAACATTGTTAGCCAACAAAACGTTTAAACTCAATAAAAACAGGATAGCAAACACCGGGAAATTAAGGGCAGAATTTGAAAAATTTATTACTCCTTCAACATGTCCCGGCAATGTTCACATCGGTGAAATCCTCACTTGGCTGGACCGACGACTGCCGAACGATGCAATTGTATCGTGTGGCGCCGGGAATTACACCCACTGGATATTGAGGTTTATTCAGCATCGCCGTTTTGGGACGCAATTAGCCCCCTTGGGTGCTGTCATGGGATATAGCGTGCCAGCTGCTATCGCAGCATCAGTTCAATTTCCAGAACGCATCTCTGTCGCTTTTGCAGGTGACGGATGTTTCCTGATGAATGCCCAGGAAATTGCAACAGCTAAAATGTATGGTGCCAAACCTATAATCATAATTATTAATAATGGAATTTATGGCGCCATTCGAATGCATCAGGAACGTGTATTTCCACAACGCTCCATCGGCACGGATCTTGAAAACCCGGACTTTGTTGCCTACGCTAACGCCTTTGGCGCGCATTCCTACCGAATTACTAAAACAGAAGAATTTGAAGCAGCATTTGAGGCGGCCGTAAATAATCAAGGGCCGAGTGTAATTGAACTTGTTGTGTCTAAAGAAGCAATTTCACCTGCTTTCACCTTGACTGAATTGACCGAGATGTCCCTCCAAAAACAGAAAGCCTAACGACATGACAAAAATTTTTACAGATCCAAAAGCGCTGATACGGGAGGAAGTCGCCAATTTACCCATCCCAGGGTTTGGGGTAAAATACGATGAATTTCAGAGAAACAATCCCGATCTGGAAATCATAAGATTGGGCAGTAATGAGAATTTATTCGGCCCAAGCCCGAAGGCCCTAAAAGCGATTGAAGCGAGTATCCGTGAGATAAATTTCTATCCGGATAATACC
Organism: uncultured Rhodospirillaceae bacterium; assembly: GCA_964639965.1. Taxonomy (GTDB): domain Bacteria; phylum Pseudomonadota; class Alphaproteobacteria; order Rhodospirillales; family UBA2165; genus TMED23. The sequence continues at coordinate 23,087 of CAZXGI010000035.1, read as the reverse complement.
TGTACGGAGATTTCAGAAAAAATGGGCAAAATACTGGGGATTAACCCTGCGCAGCTTATTTTTGATTGCGGCGCTGAATCTATCATGTTGACACTCATGAACGTCTGTCTGAGACCCGGAGATAAGGTGGTGAGTTTTGTTCCAAGTTTTCCGCCGGTCTATGCCTGGACGGCTGCGGTTGGTGCCGACGTTATCGGAATTGAACATAATGACGACCTCTCGTTTTCCGCCGAAAAGTTCGCCGATGCATCTCGCGGTGACGTACGGATGGTTTATTTGTGCATGCCAAACAATCCAACCGGGAGTTATTTTACAGAGCCTGAATTGACAGCTATCGTTGATGCCTGCGCATCCGATACATTGTTCGTGATTGACGAAGCTTACGTCGAGTTTTCACGTGATAAAAAAGATTATCCCGATGCCATCGAGATCCTTGAGGCAGCCGGGCAGCCGTATATTTCACTTCGGACAATGTCAAAGGCCTACGGTTTAGCAGGCATGCGGATCGGTTATGGTATCTGTTACCATGAGGAATTTGCAGGGCTGATCAAGCGTGCCAATACCGTCTTTAATGTCGGTGTATTAACCTTAAAGGCGGCCGTCGCCGCCTTAGACGACACCGAACACGTTGATAAGTGCCTGAGTGCGGTATCATCTGAGAAAAGTCGCATCGAAAAGGAAATGCTTAAATTAGGGATACGCTTTTTTAATTCAGCGGGTAATTTTCACTGTATCTGGCTACCTGAATTTAACCAAGCTCTTGATATTCAGCATAAAATGCAGGACGTCGGCATTTTTATCAAAGGACAGAAAGGACGCCCCACAGAAGGGGATAATTTTGAGGGTGTATTGAGGATTACCGTCGGCACACCAGACTATAACGACAAAATGCTGGAACGAATTAAAGATCTCGTTTAAAGGCGAAAACTTCTCGACGCGCCAATGGGCGTTTACGCTGTTGAATATTGCTTTCTAAGTTCTCCTTTAAGCGGTTTTCCCAATGCACTTTTCGGGAGGGATTCAACGAAGGCGTAATGGCGCGGAATTTTATAACCTCCAATTAAAGGCCTGCAGTGTTCAATCAATTCGTCCTGACTGGCTTTCTTGTCTGCATGGAAAACAATAACGGCGAACAGTGCTTCACCCAGTTTTTCATCGGGCAGACCAATAACGGCAGCTTCACTGACCGCGGGGTGCTCACTTAAAGCTGCCTCAACTTCAGCTGAATAAACATTCTCACCGCCCGTAATAACCATATCCTTTAATCTATCTAGCAAATAGACATAGCCATCTTCATCAATACGAGCCATGTCACCTGTATGGAGCCAGCCATCGGTCACGGAAGCCTTTGTCTCTTCAGGAAGATTAAGGTAACCCTTCATGATATTGGGACCGCGTGCCCATAATTCGCCAATCTCTCCGGCAGTCACTTCATTTCCTTCAGGGTTCATTACACGGACATCTACCAAGGCATTGGGTTTTCCGACTGATGTAACGGGTCCTTGTTGATCACCGCTTTCAATTGCGGCCCGAAACTCATCCGCATTAAAGATGGTGAGGTCGGGTGCCGTTTCAGTCAATCCGTAACAGTTAAGAAAATTAACATGAGGGAAGGCTTCAGCAACCCTACAGATCCATTCAAAAGCCATGGGAGAAGCCCCATACATTAACGTTCGAAGAGAGGACGTATTGAAATCGGATACGTTCAATCCGCCGACCACCGCCATGAGCATTGCTGGAACGGTGACAGTTGCCGTTACCTTGTTTTCGTCAATAGCTTTGAGGAAACCGTCCGGTGAGAAATTGGGCAGGTAACAATGCCGCGCGCCATGAATAAACCAGGCAGTCGCAAGCAGGTCGGCCGAATGAAACATGGGTGCCACATGAAGATATGTATCATCAGATCTTGCGCTGACACCCAGCCCAAATGCCAGTGCACAAGATATTATATTCCAGTGACTGAGGCGGACACCCTTGCTGCGTCCGGTCGTTCCTCCTGTATAGAATAACATCGCGTCATCATCGGGGTTTACAGTTGGCATCTTCGGGATGGTATTGACAGCCTCAATATCCTGATCAAGCTTCGGTCCGATTTCTTTGAGACCCTCCTGCCAGGAGTTCAAGAGAGGTGAGTTAAAATACTCCAGAAACTCCTCATCAGAGAATATGGTTTTGCATGCGGCATCTTTGAGGACATGCTCGATTTCCGGTGGGGCCAGTCGCCAGTTGACGGCAACCGGCACCACACCACTTATAAATCCGGCCCAGCGTAATTCCTCATAATTGCGGCTATTCTTGGCTATTATGGCGAACCGGTCACCCTGTTTGAGATCCTGTTCTAATAGCACGTTAGCGAGTTTTCCAACACGAATGGCAAACTCGGAATATGTCCACGATTGGCTACCCTCCATGAGGGCCACATTCTTACCACGATGGCGACGATTAAACTCGAGAACCTGACCTAAAGAGCGCTTATCCAAAATTAAGCTCCATATTTTACGGGTTTATTTGCGAAGTTTCCTTGCCCAGTATTGGCTCGGCGCTAATCGACCGCCAAACCCGAGCTTGACATCCAGCCATAAAGCAAGCCGCCTGAATGGTGATGCCGCGAGTTTTGTCCAGAATTTAAAATAAAACTGAACCAGACGGCTGTTGGGATCTTTATTGTAGGGACAGTCTCGGATACATATCCCACATTCAGTACCCTGGTTAACCCAATATTGAAAACATTTCTCAGCGTCGACGGTCCATTTACGAATACCAACAATATTCGACTGATTAATAATTTTATCCTGTGGCTTTCCCTTGGGGATGGCATTGGGCGGACAGCCGTCCGAACAGCGCCTGCATATATCACAGAATTCCTTCACACCAAATCGAACGGGTTTATCATGATTAAGTGGCAAATCGGTATGGATCCGGCCAATTCGCAGTCGTGGGCCGAATTTTGGATTGATCAGCAATCCGTGGCGTCCATACTCCCCGAGACCTGCCTGTATAGCATAGGGGATACCCTGCGAGGTGTCATTAACAGAGGCGACGGCGCGGTACCCCATATTTTGAATGTACGTCGCGATTGATAACGTCATGGCACAGTCATTTGAATATCCCTGGCCCGTCGCAACGCCTGCTGTCGCTGATGGGTAGGTTCTGATCGAATCAAAATCCATCTCGGTAAGAACGACAATAACGTTAGGTAGATCTTTGGGGATGCCATACTCTTTTTCTGCCAATGTTTTGGCTGAGAAACTTTTAGTATAGTGCCAACGAGGGTCGTGACCGGTAATTCCGACCCCATCTGCGCCAAAAATGCGGCAGGCATGTTTAACCTCTGCCGTCATATTGTCGACAGATTCAATTTCCATTTTTTCTCGGGCAGGCGGACAGAATTCCTCTATATAATCCAAAAATCCATCAGTACGATCGGCATGGCGATTACGCTGAATAATAAGGTTAGTAGCCATCCAGCCAGCATTTTTAAGCGCAAAGTCGCGTGCTGAATACCCCTCCGTTCGCTTTACACCAATGCCCGGTGTAAACATTCCTTTAAACCAGTTGAGGACCTTTTCCGATCTTATACGGGCATCCCATTGTCCGCGCGTATAAATATCATTGGCTTGGTTAAAGCGCTCAAAATCTTCCATTATTTCAAAGCTGCAGATTTCATCATCAGGATGGTTTATTGACCCCAGTTGACGAAATGGGCCTTCACTGCTGGGTTGGTTTTCTACAGATAGTCGATCACCTGGTTTTTCGCTCAGGTTATTAACAACATTTTTCACATTCGATCCCCCGGTCGATAGTGTGATAAAATAAATTCCTGCAAATTAATCATAAGATCGTGAGATAAACGATGTCAACGAATTTGATGCCAAGTCTATTCAGGAAATATTAAATAATTAAATATTTGCGAGCCCTGCAACTGAAAACTACAATTTGAAGAATTAAGATGACGCAAAGGGATATCTTGATATGCTTTGAAGATGTAATGGAGCGGGAACTATTAACCAAAAGGAAAAACTATGTCAGACCTAGTCTATGAGGGAGAACCCTACTCTCACAAATTTGGGAAATTTGAAATCCGGCGCTGGTATACACAAACCCAGGATGTATTGACCAACGAAACATGGCAGACGTCCGGTCTGGAATATCCACAACGAAAAATTATCGTGGCTGCGGTGCTCAAAAACCCTTTTGCCGGTCGTTTTGAAAAAGATCTGTCATCTGTTTTTGATAATACGGCAGACCTAGGCCATGAATTTGGTCGTCGCCTCGTTGAAAACCTGGGGAGCCATGATGCAGAGAGTTACGGCAAAGCCTGCATCGTTGGACTAAACGGTGAATATGAGCATGGCAACGCCTTTCTAACCACTACTTTTGCCAATCCTGTTCGAGCTGCCATTGGCGATGCAAAGGCCTGGATACCGTCTACAGGAAAACGTGGTGTCCCCGGCACACCGATTGATATTCCATTAGCTCATAAGAAGGCGCTTTACGTACGTTCACATTATGACTCGATTACCGCGTCTTTTGATGATGCGCCGGCGCCGGATGAAATTTTAGTTTTATTTGCTGTTGCAACACAAGGGCGCATACTTTCGCGATTAGGCGGACTTTCTACTGACGAAATAACTGGCAAAGATGGACTTACTTGAATGGCGAAGGATTTCCCCGCTACTCATATTCCGCATCGTGAACAAATAATTCCGTCTGGGGAGCTGAGAATAAATATCGTTGAATGGGGCCAAGTCAGTGCGCCAACGATTGTTATGCTTCATGGCTTGCGGGCTTATGCCCAGACGTGGGATCAGGTAGCACAGGTTTTGGCGAAAAAGTTTCACGTTGTGGCGCTTGATCAACGTGGGCGTGGCAAAAGTGACTGGGCTCCATCTTCTGATTATTTTACACCAAATTATGTTGAAGACCTGAAAAATGTCGCAGATGGATTGAGCCTTAAAAAATTTATTTTGCTCGGACATTCCATGGGAGGTGCAACAGCACTTGTATTTTGCCATCAATTCCCCGAATACATTAATGGTCTCGTGATTGAAGACATAGGCCCAGGCTCCTCCGCTGGATCAAGTGGCGCCGACAGAATAAAGAAAGAATTGAAGACAACACCACGAACATTTTCATCTCGCAGCGACGCCAGAATATTTTGGCAGAATGCCCGCCCCGGCGCCTCAGATGCCGCTATTGACCAAAGGCTAGAATACATGATGATTGAAGAGAATGACGGCAACCTGCGATGGCGGTATGACCTTGAAGGCATCGCTGAAGCTCGCCTCGATCCCGATTTATCAAAAATTCCCGATCTATGGCCACCTATACTCAATCTTAGAGTACCTACGTTAGTGCTTCGGGGTGAAAATTCAGATTTTTTGACTACTGAAGTAATGTCCGAGATGGCTAGACGGAATTCGAATATACAGGCCTTTGAAATTGCCAGGGCATCGCATTACATCCACGATGATAATTTTGATGAATTCATGTCCCGCCTTGAGCCATACCTGGCAGAGTTATATAAAGCGAACTTATCCGAGGAGTGGAGTTAAAAATGAATGGAGCCCAAGCGCTGATGACAGGAGCTGTTGCCTCTGGCATTGATGTATGTTTTACCAATCCAGGCACAACAGAATTGGCGATGATTGAAGCGTTAAACGACGTCAAGGGAATTCGTCCCGTTTTATCACTTTTTGAGGGGGTTTGTACTGGCGCCGCCGACGGGTTCGGCCGTATGCTTGGCCGCCCTGGAATGACACTCCTTCACTTAGGGCCAGGTTTCGCCAACGGCATAGCAAATTTGCACAATGCCCGCCGTGCTCATACTCCTATCTTTAATGTTATTGGAGACCATGCAACATGGCATGTTGACTATGACCCTCCGTTAGCAAGCGATATTCCTTCATTAGCCCGACCCGTATCCGACTGGTTTGCCTATGTTAAAGACGCCAACGACTGTGTGGCAAGGATAGATGAAGGTATGAAAATTTGTATGACTGCTCCGGGAAAAATTGCAACGCTGGCTGTTCCCACCGATGCACAGACGGGTAAAACATGTATTTTAGACGTTAGGCAGAATGATAAGCTTCTCCTTTCCCGTGAATTCGACGAAAGAAAGGTCGAGGAACTAGCTCAACGTCTCTCAGATAAAGATGGCAAGGTTATATTTTTGCTTGGCACAAATGCCCTTACCGAACGCGGTCAAAATGCAGCTGCAAAAATTGCAGCCAAATTAAAAGCAAAAATTTATGCAGAGACTTTTCCCGCTCGCTGGGATCGCGGCTCCCACATTTCTGTACCAGAAAGGTTTCCTTATTTCCCAGAGATAGGCATTAAAGCTTTGAAAGAAGCAACATCGGTGGTTCTAGTCGGTGCCCGCGCGCCCATTGCTTACTTCGGTGTTTCAGGCCTCCCCAGCAAACTTTTCCCTGAAAGTTCTCTTTTTGAACTTGCATCCAATGCCGAAGATGCGGAATGTGCCATTGAAGCTCTGGCGGAATCCATTGGTGCTTCGGATACACAGGTTTCTTCTGATGACACATCTCCAGTTCGACCTGATTTAACCCGAAAACTTGATGTTCAGTCCTGCGGGGAAATGGTGGCTTTTTTGTTACCTGAAAATTCGGTAGCCGTTGTTGAGGGAGCGACGTCTACACCGCCATTTTACACAGCATCACCCGGCGGTGCGCCCCACACCCTTATTACCAATACCGGTGGCGCAATTGGCCAGGGGATGCCGGTCGCAACAGGTGCCGCTATTGCATGCCCGGAACGGCACGTTATTAATCTTCAAGCTGATGGTTCAGGCGCCTATACGGTCCAGGCTCTCTGGACCCAGGCCCGGGAACAGCTAAATGTTGTCACCATTCTATGTTCCAACCGTAAATACGGTATTTTGCAGGTCGAATTTGAACGCGCAGGGATCGATCCCAAAGCAGACATCACCGATAAAATGACCAGTCTCGATAATCCGCCCCTGGATTGGGTAGCTTTAGCCGAGGGCTTTGGAGTGCCTGCCTGTAAGGTACAAACGCCTGAAGAATTGGAGATGAAGCTTAGTCGTGCCATCGCTGAACCTGGGCCCCACCTCATTGAAGTACCATTGTAATAAATCACTTTTGGCACCCTATTTAGTTTTCACCCTAAGGCCAAAAAAAAGACTCTTAGGGCGCATGTATTGACGGATAAATATGATATATACTAGTATGTTAGTTTGTTCTTAATGAAATTTTATTGATTTGATTGAATTGCGATGACTATACGTACGGGCAACGAATATAAGCAGGGCCTATCAGACAAACCTCGTGACGTCTGGATAAACGGTGAACACATAACAAATGTTATAGACCATCCTATTTTCGCAGCATCCATCAAGGAAATTGCCAATATTTATGATCTACAGCATAACCCCGAATTCCAGGAAACCATGACGTTCAGAAGTCCATCTACTGGTGAACTTGTCTCCTCGGCCTTTCTGGCGCCGAGATCTCAAGAGGATATAATAAAACGCTCCGCGACATTTAAAATTATTGCCAATGCAACATTTGGAATGATGGGCCGCACCCAGGATTATCTGTCGACGATGTTGATGAGTTTTGCAGAATCACCTCATCTTTTCGATAAATGTGGACCTGAATATACTCAAAGGCTAACCGGATATTTCGAATATGTTCGCGAAAATGATTTATTCCTTACCCATGCATTAATTCCACCCCAGTCAGATAGGTCCAAAACATCTTCAAAACAGGAGGGAGACTTCCTACATATGGGTGTAGCCGAAGAAACCAATGAAGGGGTAATTATCAGGGGGGCTCGCATGCTTGCCACCTTGGCTCCGGTTGCCGATGAGCTATTGGTCTATAGTTTGCCAGGATTGAAGCCCGAAGACATTAAACATTCGATTATGTTTTCAATTCCTATTAATAGCATGGGTCTTAAGATTATATGCCGGCGACCCTATTCAACAGGACAGCATGACATTTTTGACCATCCACTGGCCGCTCGATACGAAGAATCGGATGCCGTGATCGTTTTTGACGATGTATTGGTTCCCTGGGATCGAGTATTTATTTATAATGACGTTGACGCATCCAATGATCTTTATACAAAAAGTTTCGTCCGGCAACATGCCGCTCATCAAACAGCGGTTAGAGGAATAACAAAAATGTCCCTGGCTGTGGGCACAGCCATTCATCTGGCACGTTCAATTAAGATTGACCAATTTTTAGGTGTACAGGAAAAACTGGGCAAATGTATAAGCGCTCTCGAGATAATTAAGGGTTGTTTGCTGGCAGCTGAATCAAACGTAGTCACTAATGAAAAAGGTCAAGCCTATTGTGCTCTTGAACCCTTATTGGCTATTCGCAATTTTATGCCAAGAGCGTATCCTGAGGTGATTGACATTCTTAGAGAACTTGGAGCTGGAGGGCTGACAATGAACCCATCGAAAAGCGATCTTGATTCTGCTGAAATAGGATCAGATATTCTAAAATATTATGCTGGTGCAGGAGATATTTCAACTCCAGAAAGATTGTCACTTTTTAATTTGGCATGGGATCTTACTGGCGATGCATTTGGCATACGACAACTCCAATACGAACGATATTACTCAGGTGATCCCATGAGAAATCTTGCAAATACCTATTTAGGGTATAAAGGAGACGAATGTTTATCTCTGGTAGCAGAAGCGCTTGAAAGCACAAGAAATGGCTAAAAATTTTAGAAAAGTAGGAGAGATATGAACCGCAGCGACCGAGCCTTGGAATCCATTCGCTCCCAAATATTTTCGGGTATTTTAAGACCGGGTGACACAATTTCTATTCCAAAACTTTCTAAAGAACTTGGAATGAGCCGCCAACCACTCAACGAAGCGTTGAAACAGCTCGAAGCGATGAAAATTGTCGAAATAATTCCACAGGTAGGATCAACTGTAATTACGCCGAAAAAGGATGACGTTGTAAATTTCTTATATATCTTTTCAGCAATTGAAGCGGCTATATTTTTGCGGGCAGCAGAAACAGCAAAATTGGCAGACCTGGAGAACCTTGAACACCTCATTTCTGAAGATTATGAAAAATGGGCTCAAGCTAAAACAGATGATGAAAAATCTGAGATCTACCGCCGCCACAATCGCAATTTCCATAAAGGTGTTCATATCGTTGCTGGTTCCTCCGTTATGACAGACATTTCCTATCCACTATGGGATAGAATGGACTTCTATATTACCGTTGCCATTGGGGCATATTCATTTGCACCGAGACTACCTGATGCGTTTGACGAGCACACCGAAATTCTATCAGCCATGCATTCCGGGGATTTGTTGAAGGTTCGCCAATTAACAGAACAACATGTACAGTCTTTTATTAAAGAACTGCCAGTTTTTGAGAAAAATGTGGGAGTTGCAGGGGGACGGACACCCGTACTGGTTTCAAATTAAATAGATAAAAATGTGACTTAGAATATAATTTGTGAAATAAAAAATATGAGAAAGGGAAAAATATGCATGTGGACCTAGCAGGTTACACAGCCCTAATAACCGGGGGAAGTATTGGAATTGGGCGTTCGGTTGCGGAAACCTTAGCCCATGAAGGAGTTAACGTGGCAATTTGCGCACGCGACGAAAGCAGGCTCAATGAAGTTGCAACAGAAATTAATGAAAAAGGGTATGACGGCCGCATTTTAGCTGTAGCACTGGATACCACAAATTGGACATCAGTAAAATCTGGCGTCGAAAAAGTAATCTCAGAACTTGGCCACCTTGACATACTCATCAACGGCGCCGCAGCGCCAGGGGGCCTAGTTCGAAATGAAATTGAGCTCGCTGAAGATACTGCCCTTTTAACAGATTTGAACACCAAGGTAATTGGATATTTTCGTATGGTGCAAGCGTGTATTCCACATATGCGCGAACGTAATTTCGGCCGAATTATTAATATTGGTGGAATGACAGGACGAGGAACCATGGCCCTTAGTGGGATGCGCAATGCCGCCTTGAGCCATTTCACCAAAACACTGTCAGACATCGTTGGTCCTGTTGGCGTCACGGTAAATATTATTCACCCAGGCATAATCGAGACACCCCACATCCATGAACTTTATGAAATGCGGGCAAAGAATGAAAACTCAACGCCACAGGCAATCGAACAAGAGTATATTAATAGAACGCCAATCAGGCGGGTGTTACTGCCAGAAGAAATAGGCTCACTAATCGTATTTTTAAGCTCATCTTTGGCGAGTGGCATAACTGGAGAATCGATAGGAATTGATGGTGGTATCTCTCGATACATCTCGCTTTAACTATATAATTTATGTGGGCATATAAAGAAGGTGATGTAATATGAGCAACTCTGAAACCCTGCTGGTTGCAACGTGTGGTCAAGGTATTATTAAGTCTGTTGACAAAGGAGAGAGTTGGACTCGATTACCCATCTTTCAAGACATTGAATATGATGACATCGTTCGCACACTTCATATCCACCCAAAAAAACCAGCTACAATCTTTGCGGGCTTCCAGAACGGTATAGCAAAATCTGTCGATGCGGGTCGATCCTGGCATCGGCTTTCTTCATTCTTGGATAATTATACTGTCTGGAAGCTCATTATTGACCCAGAAAACTCTGATAACATTTATGCTGGAACCGGAGCGCCGACACGAGCGATTGCAGCTCGATCAACCGACGGAGGTAAAACTTTCGAACGCCTTCCTCTATCATTTCCAGAGCGTTGCGCAGGTGTTTCCAAACCTCGCCTTTTAGCTTTGGCTATCGATCCCGAGGAAACCAACAACATATGGGCTGGCGCCGAAGAAGGGGGGCTTTATCACAGTGGGGATAGTGGCGATACCTGGAGGCGGATCGATACCGAAACACAGGGAAAGAACATTATGAATAGCGACATTCACGATGTGATCATTGTTCCCGGCTCACCCAAACGGATCATCGTTTCAACAGTTGTCGCTATACACATATCGGAGGATAGCGGCCAAACTTGGAATAGTATTATCGCGAAAGATCAGTTTGGTTATCGCTACTCTCGAAACATCACAACAATACTAGATGGGAGTGGAACCCTTCTGCATGCAGTTTCAGACAGTACTCCCGGAACTCTTGGTCTTTTGCATCGCTCTAGCGATGGCGGTAAGAATTGGCAGACCGTAGACATTGACGCCAAACCCAAATCGTGTCCTTGGGCTTTCGGTTTAAATCCAGGAAATCCCAAACATATATTAATGGGTACAAAGTTTGGCGAATTATATGAAAGCAATGACGCAGGAAGGACCTTCAAAAAACACTGGCGAGAGTTTAGTGAAATTTGCGCTCTGGCCTGGGTTCCTGTTTAACTCTCGGGCAGGTTGTAAACAAAAGTAAACGTAAATGAAATTATAAGGGTTTTAACGAATAGCGATCTGGAAAGGATAATATTATGGCTGAGATAGACTTAGATAGGCCACCAAATTATCGTGGTCTTGCTCATATAGCGCTTGTGGTGACTGACCCGGAAAAATCAGCGGATTGGTACGAGGATATCTTAGGCCTAAAATGTGTGGTCCGCGCAACAACGGGTTGTTTTTTGTCTTTCGCAGGAAATCACCATGATATTGCATTAATTAAAGCGCATTCAGAGCATGTGCCGTGGTCCGCTGGTCTTCATCATGTTTCCATGCAAATCGAGGGGGGGACCGATGAAATTAAAAGACTTCATTCCCGTCTAGTAAGCAAAGGCGTAAAAATTGATAGAGTTGTTGACCATTCCATTGGCTGGGGTCTTTATTTCTATGATCCAGATGGCAATCGTTTGGAATTCTTCTATGAGCGTCCTGGCTTAAGCCCCGGTGAAGGACAAAAAATATTTCGAGACGCTGACGCCCCCTCAAGATCAATCGATATTTCGGAACTAGATTAAAACATTAAACACATAATGACGCTTGAACTACTACTTCTTTTTTTAGCAGGTTTCTTTGGGGGCACTCTCAACTCTATTGCCGGCGGAGGAACATTCATTACATTCCCTGCCCTACTGTTTGTCGGTGTACCGCCAATTATAGCTAACGCGACAAATACATTTGCATCGTGCTCCGGCTATATCAGTGGCACATACGCTTTTCGGGACGATCTTCGGTCATGTAAAAGCGAATTACCTAAATTCATAGTTTTAAGTTTCTTAGGTGGAATTATGGGTGCCTGGTTATTGCTACAAACACCCGAACATATTTTTAACGGGATAATTCCCTGGTTAATGTTAATTGCTACTCTTATTTTCGCTTATGGGAAAAGGTTAAATGAATTTCTAGGGCATTTAGCCGAAAAAAATAAACATATTTCCACTCTCGGAAAAATTCTAACCCCTCTTTTGTTGTTACTCGTGTGCTTTTATGGCGGATTTTTCAATGCAGGGCTTGGTATTATTTGTTTGAGTTATTTGGCCCTGTGCGGTCATACCGATATCAATGCCATGAATGGTTTGAAACTTCTAATTTCATCCTGTGTATCTGTAGTAGCAATTGTTTTATTTGCCTATAATGGATCAATTGCCTGGGGCCAAGGTACTGCGGTTCTCTTTGGAACTGTAACTGGGGGTTATCTTGCAGCTAAAATTTCTCAATGCCTCCCGCAAATTTATATAAAAAAATTTGTTATTTTTATCGGAAGTGTAGTTACATTTTACTTTTTTTATTCTTATTATTTAATCTAATATAAAAATATCGGTTCTCTTGAGTTTTCGTCTGCGGTGTCATGGTAAACAAAATTTAGCCTAAATCAGAAGTAAAACTGTTATTACAAAACCTCACGCATAATGGTGGAGCAGTTATCAAATGCCTAGAAAACAGATTATATCGTGGAATATTAATGGATGGTTTAAAGTACTTTTGACCTGTAACATTTTTTTAAATTACTTTCAACAAACGTGCATGTTTGATAAAAAGAAATATTCTAGAAAAGAAATGACATTTAATGGCTACTATCTCTTTTCCTCTTGAGGAAATTTTTCAACTCATCAAATCGGTTATGCTTTACAATGGATGTGATGAAGCTAATGCTGCGGCACTTGCCGATATCATGACGCGAGCTGAACGTGATGGATCACATTCACATGGACTATTTCGCGTCCCAGGTTATGTCAAAGCGTTACGAAGTGGAAAAGTTAATGGCAAAGCTAAGCCGAAAGTTGAGAAAATAACTCCTGCAATTATCAAAGTAGATGGACATGGTTGTTTTGCTCCAATCGCTCAATCAGTTGGCCTGCCAGCGCTTGCTAAGGCAACAAAGGAAATTGGAGTAGGAGCTCTGACCTTAACTGGAATACACCATTTCGCAGCGCTATGGCCCGAGACAGAATATCTAGCTGATAATGGGCTTGTTGGTATTGCCTGTACCGCATACATGCCTTCCGTGGCACCAGCAGGGTCAAAAACCGCACTATTTGGAACGAACCCTATCTCTTTTGCTTGGCCACGCCCAGGAGGAACTCCTATTGTCTACGATATGGCAACGGCATCGATGGCTTTGGGTGATGTCCAGATAGCGCTTCGAGATGGTCAGAAAGTGCCAGAAGGGACAGGGCTAAACGCCAACGGTGAACCCTCAACAGATCCAGCTGAAATAATAAAGGGCGTCCTATTACCATTTGGTGGCTATAAGGGCTCAGCAATTTCGCTAATGGTTGAATTGCTAGCAGCAGGTTTAACAGGGGAGCAATTTAGCTACGAAGCAAAAGAGAATGATAATGGTGACGGCGGCCCACCCCGTGGAGGGGAACTTGTTCTTAGTATGTCGCCCGATATTATTGCTGGATCTGAATGGCAACAACATGTAGAAAAATTTGCCAATAAAATGTCTGCTATGGAGGGGGTGCGTTTGCCAGGCGCTCGACGACATAAAAATCGTCTTGATACTGGAAATAGGGAAATAGATTCCGCTCTTCTCAAAACAATCCGTGACCTTGGCTGCGAGTAACATATAGAAACCTGAAATCAAAATAGTAGCTTGAAACTGTATTTTGCGTTAATCATCATCAATTGAACTTTCCCCGGCCCCGGTTGAACGGGATAGCTCAGTTGATGGAGCGTAAGTTTTACCAGCAAACGTGTTGAACACATTAATGCAACCGCCGTAACAATCAGGTAATCTTAAAGGTGGTACTTTAAGCTGAAAATTAGGCCGCGCCTTACCAACAGGTTTAATGAAACACCTCGACTCATCCATTAATAGTGCGTTGGGATAATCTAAGTGTGATAGTAATTTTTCGCTTCCTAAAGCAGCTGAAATAAAACAATCCCCTATATAAAGTCCATATCCTTCGGGCACACTTTTTGAAACAAATGGAAGCAAAAGTAAAGGTTGCCTTATAAGCCCGAGGGACACCTTACTATTCAATTTAGTTGGAATTTTGATTGCCCCGTCAGAGATGGCCGTTCCGATAATAAAAGGACAATATGGTTGAGTGTTATCTACGTTTAGTATTCCTGTCCATTTTAAGAATAACGATTTTTGTAACTTATACCAATTTAGGTAGCGGCATAAAGCTGATACGCCGGGCAGACCGCGAGCCTGCAGCCAAACTGCGGCTTCACTTGCTTCTTCTGCTAATCCCCAAGTCATGCCGGCACCCCGCGTAGCTTTTAAAGCTAAAGCTCCGGTTTCGCCTAGTGACCAACTCATTCTAACAGTACTCCTAATCGATCAATTGTGGGAAAACCATATCGTCGGGATCAAAATCTTGCAGCTCATTTGGGAAAGGCATGTGCTGAAACAGATTAATACGAAGCCAACGGTCTGAACGTGGATCAAACTTGGTAGCTCCAAAAAATGATAGCTTACAACGCAGAAGATCAATTGGTATCATTTCTGCTGCAACGGTATTATCTTGGATTTCTGCATATTCCTTGTTGGCAATTGTTTGAACTCGTCGAACAATATGTCGGTGCTCTGGAAAGGACAATAAAAACTCGGCAACATTGGTGCATTTATGAGGTTGATTGAGATCGTGGATAAGTCTTATAGCATCATATCCTGGGGATAAGGGCTGCTCAAAATTCTCAAGATCTTCTTCAAAACGTTCCCCGAGGCGCGGCTCCAGTTTTTCTTCGGAGATGTACCAAACACGCGCACGTGCAGTAGCAGTATCAAAATCAATACTACTAGCCCAATCATACGTTTTACGAGCTAACTCCTTTAATGCAAAAGTGGTTTGATGCCCATCTATACGATTAAGTGTCATTTCATCAGCCGACATAGTTGATGCCAAATCATCGATAAGCCATCCATGTGGCTCCATCATCAATGAGATTAACGCTTCCTGGCCCTCAATTGACATTTGTGCCATACCCCACTTATAGAGGGCATTCCAAGGGTACAGTGTAGACCCTGATAGTTCTAAAGATTTTTCTAGTAAAGCTTCAAGGTCTCCATGAAGGCGCTCTACCTTTTTAATTTGGTGTGGGTCGGTAACCGTCCAGTTTTTTGCGCTCAATTTGGCACGGCGCACAAAATTCTTAAAGCTAAGTAAAGTGGTCGCATTGGCTAATTTCACTGACCGAACTCTTGCTAGTGCTGTTTCTCGGGCATGTACCCAAGAATGGATCAGGGTTGGGTGGTTAATGAGGAACGGCGCCATACCAAGTCCAGTTGCATTCCCAACTCCAAGCTGGCGACGGATCTCAGGATCTAGTTTTACGCACGTCTTTGGAGAATCAATACGAGCCATGTGCTCAACTAAATCAATCGAAAAAGTACGAATTAACCACACGGTAAGCATTTCTGGTTGGAAAGAACCCTGAAATTCAGGACGTCCGCCCCAGCAGTCTAAGTCTGCCGCCCCAAATTTTCCAGCACCATAGACCGCGGTCGTCCTCATCAGGTAACCAACCTGATCTATCAGGTTTCGGTCAGGTTGGACCCCTTTGGCAAGACTTTTGCGGACATGAGAAAATAAGCGTAAAGACTTGTTTGCCCGTGAGAGCACCAACTCTGTTTCAGAAATACGGCCAGCTTCTTGAAGTGGTACACTGGAACGTAATCTTATGATTTGCTCTTCATCTACCTCACCGTCATACAATGTAAAAGTTGCGTCCCAAGCCTTAGCTATTACCCTGTCTGAACGGAGGTCGTCATTTAAATCATGTGAAAATACAATAAGAGTGTAAGTACAGTTAGGTCCACGAGCGCAATAGGTTGCAACCCCAACACCTTTGTCATTCACACGCCATATGGGTTGATCAAAAGACCAGTTTTCTTTTTTTAATTTACGTAACAGAACGCGCAAAAAACTTAACCGGCTTTGATGAAAAGCGCCCATCCGATTTAGCCGCATAACTATTTTAGGTGGGCGAAGATTTATCTTAGGGAGAGGTATATCTTGGTTATAGTTTGGAAGTGTATCCATCATAACTCTCTAAAATAAGACCCAGCTATTATAACTAATCTGTAACTTGCACTATAGTATAAATAGAATAATTTAGATTTGGGGGATAAAACCTTTATCAAAAAAATTCAGCCAATTCTCGCCCATTATAGCGGCAACGTCTTTTTCTGAAAAGCCATGTGCTAGTAAACCTTTTTTGATATTTGGGAAGTCCCGGTTATCCTTATACCAATCTGGCATTTCAGGAAAACCTGCATCATTGGCATCTCCCTCACCATAATCAATTTTTTTAGTCCAACGTCCAACCCGCATCCACTCCACAATACTGTCTGGGTGATCCTGACAAAGGTCTGAGCCTATGCCAAGACTATCTACTCCAATCAAATCTGCAGTGCGTGCGATCATTTCGCAGAAGCTTGCCAGACTGCAATCTGATTTTTGTTTTAAATGATGTGGATAAAGAGAAAATCCAAGCATACCTCCAGATTGGCCGAGTGCCCGTAGGACATTATTTGATTTGTTACGACGTGCTGGATGCCAAGAAAACGGGTTTGCATGCGTTATTGCTATAGGCCTATCCGATATTTCTATGGCATCAAGAGTTGAGCGCTCACCAGAGTGACTCATATCTACGATCATTCCAACTCGGTTCATTTCAGCAATTACCTCGCGACCCATACGCGTCACTCCTGCATCTTTTTCTTCATAACACCCAGTAGCCAACAAGGACTGATTGTTATAAGTCAATTGCATAAACCTGACACCAAGCATATAACAAATTTCTATCAGGCCTATATCATCTTCAATGGGGGACGGGTTTTGAAATCCGAAGAAAATGGCTGTACGTCCTTCACGTCGAGCACGGCGGACATCGTCACCCGAACGACCGTGAAAAATCAGTTCTGGAAACGATTCAAAATGACGGTTCCAGTCTTCAATATTAGCCACCATTTCTCTGAATACTTCATGGTAAGCAATGGTAACATGAACAGCATCCAAACCACCTTCACGCATTTGCAAGAAAATTTTCTCCGACCAATTCGCAAACTGTAAATTGTCAATAAAGTGCATAACTACTTTCTCTTGGCGTATCAATAAGCATTTTACTTGTGCTGAATATCATAACGAACAAGTGCCTGAAAAACTTCCTGCATGCTGATTGTTCCAATCTCCTTACCTTCATCTTCGACTTCATAAATACGGCTAGTATCACCTTCAGCTATTGCAATTAGAGTCTCTAGTGAAGTGTTTGCATTAACGGTTCCATGGCTAACTTTTCTTTTACTACCCTCTTTCATTACTGAGCGAATTTTTAGTACTCGTGCTCGGTTGATATCACTAACAAATTCTTCAATATATGGATCACTAGGTTTTAATAGAATTTGTTGTGGCTCACCCTGTTGTACCACAAACCCATCTTTAAGAATAACAAGATGATCCGCCAACTTAAGTGCTTCATCAAGGTCATGGGTAATATGAATAATGGTCTTATGCAAATCTTGCTGAAGTTCAAGGAGTAAGTCCTGCATGGAAGTTCTTATAAGTGGGTCAAGTGCCGAAAATGCCTCATCCATCAACATAGTTTCAGCATCTGAAGTCAAAGCGCGGGCCAATCCAACCCTCTGTTGCATTCCACCAGACAACTGGCTTGGGTAGGCTTGCTCACTACCCTCCAAATCAACTCGCTTTAACCATTTCAAACCATTTTCGGTTGCCTTCTCTATATTTTCGCCCCGAACAATAGGGGCCATTATCGTATTTTCTAAGACTGTTTGGTGCGGCATTAAAGCAAATTTTTGAAAGACCATGGACATACGTTTTTGACGCAACTCCCGAAGCTCGTGCTCCCCATAATCCATTATATCATTCCCATCTAAGAGAATTTTACCAGAGGTTGGCTCAATCAATCTATTCATATGCCGAACCAAGGTAGATTTCCCAGATCCAGAGAGGCCCATGATTACAGTAATCAGACCATCAAAAATATCTATATTGATATTATTTAATGCCAACACATGGTCCGAATTCTTTTGCAACTCAGCTTTATCGATACCATCATAAAGAAGTGGTAAAATACTAACTGGATCCTCTCCAAATACCTTGAAAAGATCTCGAACTGAAATTTTTACTTTGGAGCTTACAGTTTTCACAAAAAAATCCAGTTATTATATGTCTCGAGATTCATCAATCCTGGCCAATGCTGTTTTTGAAATACGATCAAGGATAACTGCTAATAATACGATACCAAAGCCCGCAACAAATCCAACCCCCAGACGTAAATTATTGATACCATCAAGGACTAAAGTGCCAAGACCTGGCGCTGATACCAGTGATGCAATTACTACCATGGCTAGGCTCATCATTATAGTTTGATTCACACCAGCCATAATATTGGGTAATGCCAGTGGAATCTCAACATTTACTAGTTTTTGGCGTGCCGTCATACCATATGCATCTGCTGCTTCGATGAGGTTCTTATTGACTAAGCGAATACCTAGGTCGGTGAGACGAATAACAGGAACAATTGAATAAAACATTATGGCAAGCCCATAAAGTTTTGGCTCCGTGATTTTGAATAGAAAGATCAACGGGATAAGGTAAACAAATGTTGGCAGTGTTTGAAGCATATCGAGCACAGGAGTAATCATTCGCCGGGCAGATTCGTTTTTTGACATAAGAATACCAATTGGTATACCAAATAACGTACACAAAACCGTGCAAACAAAAATAATTGAAAGTGTTTGAATTGCATATGTGTAATGATCAGTAAACAGGAAAAAAACAAAACAGAAGGCAACTAGAAAAGTAATTCGTGAAGACTTTGTGACATATTGAGTAATTAAAAGAATAAGTGGCACGATAACCCACCAGGGCATAGTCGTAAAAAATAGTAGCGTATATTCTAGCGCCCATGATAAAGGCTGAGTTAACGGATCCAGTATCAACCTTAAAGATGGTCTCACTGCTAAAAAACCTGCCTCAAGAGAAGAGGTCAGGTCACGCGTTTGTGGCACTGCTGAACATGCCCTATGGAGGTTATCTAAAGATGGAAATGGTAGCTCCCACCATTCTATTTTATCACCCCTCAACTGGCTTAAAGACATAAGCGAATTAGCTTTACTTTCATCACACCACTCGCGGAGCCCCAAGCTGTCAAAAATATTTTTATAGGACAGCATAATTTATTACCCGATTGATTTTATCCCTTTAATAGCATTGCTAATGCTGGGCCAAAAAAATTATTTATGACCCAGCATTTGTTGCGAATATTCTGATAGGACCAAACTAAAAATGGTGAGACTAAAGCTTCTTTTCCAATTTAGCTCTTGCGTCAGCGCTAACCCAGGACAAAACCATTTTTTTATGATTTGTTAAGACCCAAGCTGCGGCCTCATCGGCTGAAGCTTTTTTTGCTTGTTTCCAAGCTAGTAGGCTACTCAAAATATCATTTGGGAATGACATTTTCCCGATAAATGCCGCAACCGCAGGCTGGCGCTTAGAAAAATCAGCCGTAATAGCATTTAACACTGGTGCCGATGGAAAGCCGGAAACACCGATTTTAGATGGATCAGCGTCTTTCTTTTGATTAATAGCATGCTGCTTAGGTTTTACTGGACCAATGTCAACCTTTGTCATCTTATACTTACCAAGGACAGCCGTTGGGCCCCAATAATAACCAAACCACGGCTCTTTATCAGCAAAAGCTGCCGCAATAGATGCGCTCAAGTTAGCACCGGATCCATGATTGAAAACTTTAATTCCATTTTTCTCGAGATTGTGAACGAGTTTTAAATTGTCATTAACTACCCTACATCCCCAACCAACTGGACAATTGTGAAATCTCGAACCAACTTTTTTAGGATTTGCAAGTATTCCCTTTATGGTTTTCAGCTCTGGATGTTTTTTAGCTAACCATGTAGGTATCCACCAGCCCTCTTCGCCACCATTTGCAAATACGCTAGAGGCGGTGATCACTTTTCCAGCTGCTACCAACTTACTATATACAGGAGCTGAATTTTTCCAAACCTCAGGAACAATATCAGGTTTACCATTTTCTGCCAGCGATGTTACTGCTGGAACGGTGTCAGTTGGAACAATTTTGACTTTGCATCCATAACCAACTTCTAATACAAATTTTGCGACAGCCGCTATTGATTCACCAGATGCCCAACCCATCGCCCCTACACTTACTTCGCCACAATCAGCTTTAGCTGTACCTGCAGACAACGATAAACCAACAAGAGCTCCTAAAAAATAACCTAATATTTTTTTCATTTTTCTTCCCTATGTTATGATTTTTTTTTATACTACAACAGATTTTAAGGTAATGCAAAATTCTGTTATTTCACGTTTGTTTATAATACTATACCTGTTTTGATCAAAACCTATCAGTAGAAGCCCCTGATCATCTATAATTCAGTAATTCTCGATGCACATCAGGTAAACACGTGCAGAATTCAATGTGTAGGTTCGGCAATAATCTAGCCCACGATTTTGATAGTACCCAAAAAATTTAACCAAAATTTTCATCTTAGCATCTTTGGAGTAATCCTTAATTTAGAATTTCCTTTTTTCTATATTGGTTGCATTTAAAGGTCGACGCATTGAAGCAGGTAAAATACCAGATTTAAGCGCTGACATCACACCTACAGCCTCCCAATAATTATCAACCTGATAAAATTGGCCTGTTATCCAAGGAAGTTTATCTAAATTATTATCCATTAAATTACTATTTTCCCGTACTGCAATAACCGGAATTCCCTGTTGGAGTGCAGCCAGTGTGGGCAAACCCAAACATTTATCCGGAATAACAAGACAAGAAATATCAGAAACGTTAAACAAACCCGCAGCGTTCATTACGTCAGGATCTGTTATAATACGAGGACTACGATGCAATCCCTTCAACATGCACTGAACGAAGGTAAGTGACACAGCCTCCGCAGCTAAACGCGGTTCAACCAAACCAAGGTCAAAATCGGCAACTTTTTGACTTTCTAGCATTGGTGAATGAGCTGCCGGAACCTCAAATAACATAGATACGGCATGCGTCAACATTGCTTCGACACCACCCCAGGGATTAACCATTAAGCCTTTTCCACGAAAATAATCTTCGTGATACTGATCATCAACATCAATGACGGAAGCTAAAGCTACCGCATCAAAATCTCCTTTATTCTCATCCAAAATAGTCTGAATTCGATCAAATCCATATATTCCTCCTGCAGCTCTACCTGATTTAACAAATTCAGCAACCATTTTGAGCGGAGGATCAACTTTTACTACTTTAACACAATCAAATCCGTAAGTCGCTCGCGCCGCGCTGACTGCATTGATCGTATCATTTGCAAACATTTCAATCTCATGGTCATCAATAATAACAATTACTCGATTTTTATTCACTGGCTGTAAGGACGCGCTTCCCATCAGAATATTTGTAATTGCACTGCCCTCCACATAAAATGCATTTTCAGGTATTTCATTAATATCAGATGCATTTACAACGTTGGGATGGGTGATCAAATGATCACAAACTTCTGCCAAGACCCTTGCAACCGGCGTCGCATCTCCCGCATGCCCACCTATCGCTGCACCGATACCAGTTGGCACGAGAAAAACAGCATTAAAAGAACCTGTGCGTTCAATCTTCCGACGATTAAATTTAAAGATCGAGTTAATTTGTGCAGACAATTCTTTTTTAACACCGCTTAATACAGATAACTCACAATGGAATTCGCCATCGCTCATTGCCGTAATTACAAAACGAACTGGAATTTCATCACTCTTTAAGTGGGGATGAATGGCCTCCTGAAAAAATCTGAATATGTTTTGATCAAAGGGTGTTATTGGAATTGTAATTTGTTTCTCTGTGAGATCCATAACAAAGCTTTCAAACTCTATCAATAAATCTTGCTGAGTGATTTTTAGCACAGAACCATTCTAAGGAAAAATTCTCAGCAACCTCAGGATCAAAGGCCTTACAGGAAAATATGTTTATATACACTGCCTCCAATTGATCTAAAGTATGGATTACGATTGAACTCGTTAATATAAATTGCACTGCCGATGTCCCTTGAGTATGAGGTGAGGTCTGTTTTTCTTCTTCGGCGATTCCTACATCATCCCAGAAATGCAACTCTTCTCGTTTCATGTCAATTAGATCACAAAGACGTTCAAAATATTTTTGAATGCTCTCCCGTGTGAATTTTGTTGCGTCACAACCATGAAGGTCCAAAATGAGTTCAATCCCATATTTATCATCTAACCGTCCAACGGCTGAATTAGCTTTTTCATCTCCACTGATCATCTGAACCCTATCACGTATGCTTCACCGGGAAGAACCACCTTTTTTTATCCTATCAACGTCAAACACTATTATAGATACAACCTATAGATACAACCCGCCATTTATCCAGCCATTATAGTTGTATCAAGATATAATGGATGGATACATTAACAATAATCCCCACTGCAGTTAACAGGGACAAAATCCCAAGACCTTTAGATATGAGGCTTAAATATTTACGCATGACAACATCTTGTCATAAAAATATCTGGATGTGAACTATCCAAGTATTTGACAAAACATCTTGTCAGGATGTGTTATGGTCTGCGTAGAACAAAGGAGCTAACTATGCAAATTGAAACCGCTTTTTCAGACGTATCTTTGCCTACTCGTGAAATCAAACCCCGCAGTAAAGGTCTTACAATGATGATCGACTGGGGGC
>CAZXGI010000034.1:0-25005 GCA_964639965.1 uncultured Rhodospirillaceae bacterium | reverse complement strand
CAAACTTTTTAGCGACAAAAATTAATCAAGCAAAAGACGTATTATTAGGAAATTAGCAGTTGGCGTTCTTTAGTTTCGATAAATTTATTTGCGGATACGGATCTTTAAATTCAGTGAGAGTGACGAAATCCTTTTGTGTTCTAGTATTCATTTTTGTCTTTTTCTTTTGTATTGACAATGTTTTTGCCAAGCCATGTACGTTGAAACTTCTAGTAAATGGTTACAACGAAGGAATTACTTATTTTAAAAAGAAAAATTATCAAAAGGCCGTTTCTAGATGGCTCCCGTTAGCTGAAGCGGGATTAGGTCCGGCACAGCGTAGAATTGCTATAATGCATGCAACCGGAGCTGGTTTGACGAAATCAATGGAGATGGCCTATTTTTGGGCCAAACTTGCTTTTCAGGGTGGTGACTTCGCTGCGCTTCAATTGGATAATGATTTGGGAATAAAATTGTCAACTAAGGTGCGATCTGCATTAAAAACTCAGATCAATCAATGGATTGCTAAACCAATTATTTGTTCAGGAGGCGGCATGGTTGTTACTCTAAGGCCAAATATTTTGAGTTATAAAGTAGTTAAGAATAAAAGCATCTCGCGTGAGAATTCTCGACTTATCGATAAAAATCTGGGTGCAGCGTTAAAAATAGCCGCGGGCAAAAATTTAGCCGATAAACTGTATTTATCCATAATCGACCAGTTTGACTTCTATAATGGCTCTCGGTACGACCGCTATGTTGGTTGGAAAGCTATAAGCAAATTAAAAAATAAAAGCTTAAATGTTGTAAAACTCTCGGCTAGCAATTTCCAAGATATCAAGTTGGATCACTTTGCTAAAGCGCTAAAATATACTGTTAGGCGCCGAATTTATGATAATTTCCCAGATTCAAGGTTAATTGATCCGTTTATGCAAATTATTAAAGGTAAGAAAATTTTTGGGTCTGTTTATCCTGATATACGTAATGGAAATTATTATAAAATGATGCGACAAGCTTTTACAATGGCCGAACAACTTCCTAAGCGCTTGAGGGGGTTCATAAATATTATTGACGAAATACACTATAATCCTGCATCAAAACATTATAACCGATCAGGAACAATTGATGCTAAAGGGGCTTTTTATATAAAATCTCTTAGTTCCGAAGGGCATCGACTGATGTTTGTCCGACGCAAAGTTCTTTTTTCATCACCTTTATTTTTTCTTCAAACTTTTATCCATGAGGGTACTCATGCTGTTCAAGATCAAAAAGCTTATAAAGATTGGCAAGACGTGAAACGAACAAGACGGATTATTCGAGGTCTTAAGTCAAAGGGTGAAAATTCAAAAAAAGTAAATGATTTGCAAAAAAGGAATCAAATAAAATTGGATTATGTTAATCGTTGGTATAGAGGCATAAAGACAAAGGCCGGACGTATTCAAGATATTGCATTCGAATGTGAAGCAACAATAAACGAAATCAAAGCCGTGAAAATAGTAGGAGCGTCACCTGATATAATGAAGGGGTCTGGTTACATAAAATTGTGTCCGGAAGCTCAACGTCAGGTTGTACAATGGCGAGATGAAATTAGCCAACTGCGTCGTAAAAAAAGTCCCTAAGCATATGATGTCAGTCTAATAATATGATGTTCCACTTGCGGGGCATGCTAGCGTGTGGCAATAAAGCCATTATAATAATTCAAGTTCGAACTATATTTGAAAAAATTATGATTAAACCAGTTAGAAAGGCTGTTTTTCCAGTTGCTGGACAGGGAACTCGTTTTCTACCAGCGACTAAAGCTTTGCCCAAAGAAATGTTTCCTGTTGTCGATAAGCCGTTAATTCAATATGCGGTTGAGGAGGCGCGCGACGCTGGTATCGAAGAATTTATTTTTGTAACAGGTCGTTCCAAATCATCTATAGAGGACCATTTTGATTATAGTTATGAACTTGAGAATTTACTGGAAGTGCAGGGAAAGACCAAGGCTTTAAAAACGATTCGTGAGGTAATACCCGATGCCGGTAAGTTTTCCTATACGCGTCAGCAAAAACCTCTCGGACTTGGTCATGCTGTTTGGTGCGCAAGGTATCATATACAAAATGAACCATTTGCTGTACTTCTGGCAGATGATTTGATTTTAGCAAAGACTGGCTGTTTAAAACAGATGATGGAGACGTATGAACAGATGGGAGGTAATCTTGTGGCTGTTGAAGATATCCCAATAGAACATACAGATCGTTATGGAATTTTGGATATTTTGGATGATGATGGAACCATTGCAAAAGCCAAAGGTCTGGTGGAAAAACCTAAGCCAGAAGTTGCTCCGTCAACGCTTTCGATTGTTGGCCGTTATATTTTACAGCCGAAAATCTTGGAGTATCTGGATCATCAGGAAGAAGGATCTGGTGGCGAAATTCAACTAACCGACGCGATGGCAAATTCTATCGGTGAAATAGCTTTTCATGGAAAACGCTTTGAGGGCATTAGATACGATTGTGGAAGTCACCAAGGTTTTTTGGAAGCAAATATTGCGTTTAGTCTAGATCGCAAAAATATGCGCGAAGATATAATGAATATTCTAAAAAAGTATAGATGATGAGGAAGTATTTATGCGTATTACAATGATCGGGGCGGGCTACGTGGGCCTTGTTTCCGGTGCATGTTTCGCTGAGTTTGGCGTTGAGGTTACCTGTGTGGATAAAGATGCCGACAAAGTGGATTTACTTAATGATCATCAGTTACCTATTTATGAACCAGAACTCAATTCTATTGTAGAAAATAGCATAAAAGCTGGTAGGCTTACTTTTACTACGGATATGGTGGTTGCAGCTAAAGATGCCGATGCGGTTTTTATAGCGGTAGGCACACCAAGTCGCCGTGGCGACGGCCATGCAGACCTTACTTATGTTTATGACGTTGCTCGCGAATTAGCGTCTATCATTGATGGGTATACCGTGATAGTAACGAAATCGACTGTTCCAGTAGGCACTGGCGACGAAATTGAAAATATATTCCGTACTTTATGCCCTAGTGGAAATTTTGATGTTGTTTCAAACCCAGAATTTTTGCGTGAAGGATCAGCTATAAACGATTTTATGCGCCCAGATCGAGTGGTGATAGGCACTGCCAGTGAGAAAGCTAGGGAAGTTATGCGTGAACTTTATAGACCGTTGTTTCTGATTGATACTCCAATCTTATTTACTACTCGCCGCACTGCCGAGCTTATTAAGTATGCGGCTAATACATTTCTAGCGACAAAGATTACGTTCATCAATGAAATTGCCGATCTTTGTGAACAATTAGACGCAGATATTCAAGATGTTTCCAAAGGTATTGGCCTTGATGGACGGATCGGAAATAAATTTCTTCACGCTGGGCCTGGATACGGTGGGTCGTGTTTTCCTAAAGATACTTTAGCACTCGTTCGGACTGCGCAAGATGCAAATAACCCACTAAAAATTGTTGAAGCCGTAGTTGAAATTAACGAGAAACGCAAACATAAGATGATAGAAAAAATATTGGAGGCGTGTGAAGGGAGTTTTAAAGATAAAAAGGTTGGTGTATTGGGATTAACTTTTAAACCTAATACCGATGACATGCGTGATGCTCCCAGTTTGATTATTGTCCCAGCGCTGCTCAAGGGTGGTGCAAATGTTTTGGTTTATGATCCACAAGGTATGGAAGAGGCTAAAGGGATGTTAGAGGGCGTCCAATGGTGCAATGAGACTTATGAGGCAGCGGATGGTACTGATGTTGTCGTTATTCTTACAGAGTGGAATGAGTTTCGAGCCCTTGATCTTAAGCGGTTGAAAGATTTAATGAGAAGGCCTGTGATGGTTGACCTGAGAAATATATACAACCCTGCTGAGATGTTAGCTGGGGGGTTTGATTATTATTGTGTCGGCCGTAAAAACCCAACAAGAAATAATTTAAAATCTTAGTTTCGGAATTAAACTGGGTGTTGTTTAGTTATGAGCGATAAGCGAAAACTCGATCCAACTATTCTTCGAGAGTATGATGTTCGAGGTATTGTGGGAGAAACACTAAATGTTGCTGAAGTAAGATCACTCGCTCGTGGTTTTGGATCAGTAGTAAGAGAACAGATGATATCTGACCAAGTACCATGTGTTGCAGTTGGCTATGATGGTCGAATAAGTTCACTCGAATTTTCTAACGCTGTTTGCGGAGGATTGCGGGATTCTGGTGTTAATGTAAAAAATGTTGGCTGCGGTCCAACACCCATGTTGTATTATGCTACGCATAAGTTAAATACTGACGCTGGAATGATGATTACAGGTTCACACAACCCGTCAAATTATAATGGCATTAAACTAGTGCTTGCGGGTAAGCCTTTCTACGGTGAAGACATCCAAAAACTTGGTGAACGCGTCGAAATAGGTGATTTCAAAGAAGGTTCCGGTGAAATAAAATTGCATGATCTTCAGTCAAGTTATGTTCAAAGACTGCTGCAAGATTTTTCAGGCGAAAATGAGCTTAGCGTGGCCTGGGATCCTGGGAATGGCTCTTCGGGTGAAATTATTCAAGAGTTAGTTAAGAGTTTGCCTGGAAAACATTTCTTAATTAACGAGAAAATTGATGGTAGCTTTCCTGCACACCATCCTGATCCGACGATTGAGAGTAATCTTTCTCAATTAAAAAACTTGGTTATCAAAAATCACTGCGATTTGGGTATTGGTTTTGATGGTGATGGTGATCGAATAGGGCTAATAAATTCAAAAGGCCAGGTTTTATGGGGGGACCAAATTTTAATTTTATTAGCACGTGATGTTCTCAAATATAATCCTGGTGCGACGATCATCAC
Source organism: uncultured Rhodospirillaceae bacterium (assembly GCA_964639965.1). Lineage (GTDB taxonomy): Bacteria > Pseudomonadota > Alphaproteobacteria > Rhodospirillales > UBA2165 > TMED23. Next base: position 20,207 of record CAZXGI010000034.1, on the reverse strand, counting down.
CGATGTTAAGGCTAGTAAAATATTTTTTGATGAAATTATTCAGGCCGGTGGTGAACCAGTTATGTGGGCAGCAGGTCATTCTCTGATTAAAAGTAAAATGTTGGAACTCAATTCACCGTTAGCCGGAGAGATGAGTGGCCACATTTTTTTTGCGGACAAATATTTTGGTTATGATGATGCAATATATGCCGCTATAAGGTTGTTGACTATTTTATCTAATTCAGACCAAAGCCTAGATCAGATGTACGATGAGTTGCCTAAAATGTTGAATACCCCTGAGTTGCGAATTGATTGTCCTGAAGAAAGAAAGTTCAATATTATTAAAGAAATAAAAAGCCGATTAAAATGTGCAGATAATATTACTCTTTATGATATTGATGGTATTCGCGTTGAAACTGAAGAGGGCTGGTGGCTGGTAAGGGCTTCAAATACTCAGGCTGTTTTGGTGGCAAGGTGTGAGTCGACAGATGAAACTGGCCTAGCTTTTCTCAAGGAACAAATTAGGGCGCAACTTGCAGCTAGTGGGGTCGTCCACACTAAAGATATAATCTGAATGAGTTTGAAAAAGTTATATTAGCGCGAAGCGACTTCTGTATTTGTAGGTAAATTTATTGTAAGACATGGCTTGCGATATTTCTTCAGGATTTTGCAAGTTCTGTAGGCATTTCGTTTGCCAATACCAATTATTCGTGCTCGATATAAGATACGATTTCGAGATTTTTTCAGCGGCATTACACGTATGTGCCCACCATTAAGAATTTTTGAATATTTGCTAGAGATAGTCTTAGCTATTTTAAAGGCCGGTTTGTGATTATAAAACGCACCAACTTGTACGCCCCAAATTCGATCTTTTTTTGCAACGAAAGAACGCTTTTTTTTCACTCTAACTTTCGTTTTTCGAGGTTTGGATTTGATCTTGGGTTTCGAATCATTTTTTGGCCTAAAAGCACGAGATAGAAGATTTTTCATATGTCGATTGCGTGCTCGAGAGGTATTGCTGCCAAAAACAACCCCAATGATGCGTCTTCCATTTCTTTTGGCTGTTGCTACTAAATTATATCCTGATGCTCGAATATAACCTGTCTTCATACCTTCCGCTCCGCGAAACGTTTTTAAGACTTTATTATGAGATCGATAGGTGCGACCTTTAAATTTAAAGGTTTGGCGTGAAAATAAATGATAGTATTTTGGGAAATGTGCGATTATAGCACGAGTGAGAATTGCCATATCTTTGGCTGTAGACATTTGACCCCGATGTGGAAGGCCAGATGCATTACGAAAAGTTGTTCGTGACATTCCAAGTTTTCGAGCTTTTGCAGTCATCAGAAGAGCAAAACGTCGTTCGTCTCGGCCTATCGCCTCCGCTATCACGGTTGCTACATCGTTAGCAGATTTTATTATAATGGCCAGTATAGCATCTTTGACCTTAATTAATTCTCCGGACCTAAGGCCAAGTTTTGATGCCGGACGATTTGCGGCTTTTCGGGAAACGATTAGCCTACTGGAAAGCCCGAACCTTTTTTGCTCGATAGCTTCGAACATGAGATAAAGTGTCATGAGTTTCGTTAGTGATGCAGGGTAATTTCTAGTATTTTCATTGACCGCATGAAGTAATTCACCTGTTTTGGCGTCTATGACCAAAGAAGCATATTTTGCATTGGCCATGGTACTCAAAAAGATCGTGGCTATTGCAATTATCCCACCTAATATCAACCTAGATTTACGCAAAAAGTTCATCACTTTCCTATGGTTCTATACTTGATACAACGTGCTATTTTTTTTGTACAAGTTTTAAAATATAGCTTTTGATTGGCAGAGAATATGCGATGTTATACATGAAGTCTAATTTTTTAAGTGCGCCTGAAAAGGTATTTTATTGAAAGATGAAAGAAACACAGTATAAGCTATATTATGAATTTTTCTTTACGATCGTAATAAGATAACTTAATCGCTGTAAACAAATGATTAATAGATGGATAAAAGTAAATATGGATCGTGGTTTTTTATATTTTTTCAACGGTTTTATTAACCTTTTTGTTATATTATTACTATTATCTTGTTCTTACGACGGTGGCGTTGAGCACCCAGTAATACGAAAATTTTCTTGGTTTAGTTATATAGCTGCTGAAGATATACAAAAAAGGTGCGACCGATCGTTTGGATCAGAATATCGTTTCGTTTATAATGGTGTTTACGATGAGCAGGTGAGAACTTATGATATCTTCCCAGCGAGTAACGATCGTTATGACATCAAAACCAATGTTACTGGTGAAGCTGAATTTTCTTCAATTTCACTAGATCTTGAGCATCCGGATTTATTTAAGCCGTGGCGGCCAAAGTCATCAGTTACTAATGTGTCTGCTAAAGATATAGCGATTTTAGAAAAAACACTTAAAAACATAGGATTTTTTACCTCTCGACCGCCGTTAAGAGCGTTATCATCAAGCGAATTCTATTGGGTTGTTTCGGCTTGTATTGATGGTAAATTTAACCAGAACGCCTATTTCTGGCCAGATGAGAGATTTACTAAAGCGCAATTCCCAAAACTCTTAAACATGTGGGATTTCACAGATGTTCCAATTAATCAACCCCGTCAATCTTCAAATTTAAACGATTCCAGTTCTGCAGATAATGATAATCATAAAAGTCACTTTAACCTAAATTTTAACAGATATGGATTGTTGAGTTATCAACTCCTAGAATGAGTGCTGTTAACGTTTTTTTTGGATATACTAGTGCACAAATAGTATTAAGTTTTGTTTTTCTAGGAATAATGGAGTGTGGTAAATAGGATGGATCTTATTTTTTTTTAAATATTGTTTAGGTACTTGATATTTATGAGGTGACTACCTAATTCAAAATTGACATAATTGACACAAACTTAGGTAATATTGCTGGAATGAAAAGAGACGACGATAACGGAAAAAATGATCATGGTGAAAGGGACGATTATGATGATGGCGTTGCTTTAAAAACTCGAACACGAACGAAAAAGCCATCAATGTACAAAGTCCTTATGCTTAATGACGATTATACGCCAATGGAATTTGTGGTGCATGTACTTGAACAATTTTTTTCGAAGAACCAAGATGAAGCAACTCAGATAATGTTACATGTACACCAAAAAGGTGTTGGCGTTTGTGGGGTATTTACCTATGAAGTTGCAGAAACTAAAGTGAATCAAACTATGGATATGGCACGTCAGCATCAGCATCCTCTACAATGTACGATAGAAAAGGATTAGTTTGGATAACAAGCTAAAAGAAACATATGCTTTCTCGTAATTTAGAACAAAGTCTACATCGTGCGCTAGCCTTAGCAACGGAGCGTAACCATGAATTTGCAACACTTGAACATCTCTTACTTGCACTTACCGATGATCAAGATGGAATTTCTGTATTGCGAGCATGCGGGGTTGAATTGGACAAGTTACGCCAAGAATTATCTAGCTTCATCGACGATGACTTAACGGATTTAGTTACAGATAAGTTATCTGAACCCAAGCCAACCGCTGGATTTCAACGAGTGGTTCAACGAGCAGCGATTCATGTGCAATCTTCAGGGCGAGAAGAAGTTACCGGAGCTAATGTTCTAATTGCTATTTTTTCTGAGCGAGAGGCACATGCTGTATATTTTCTCCAGATGCATGATATGACACGGTTGGACGCTGTGAATTATATTTCACATGGTATTGCGAAAGTTCCAGGATTTTCTGAGGGTAAGGGCGCTCAAGGGGTGAGTGATGGTTCAAGGGAGGATCAGGAAACTAAGACTGGAAGTGAGGCCTTAGAGGAGTATTGTATCAATCTTAATCAAAAAGCAGTAGATGGAAATATTGATCCTTTAATTGGGCGTGAATCGGAAATTGATCGTACCATACAGATACTCTGCCGAAGAACTAAGAATAATCCTCTGTATGTTGGTGACCCGGGCGTGGGCAAGACGGCTATAGCCGAAGGTCTCGCTCGCAGGATTGTTGATCGTGAAGTGCCTGAAGTCTTAATTGATAATGTTATATATTCACTGGATATGGGATCGATGCTAGCAGGAACTCGATACCGAGGAGACTTTGAAGAACGCATTAAAGCTGTGCTTAATGAGCTCGAAGAGATGCCACATTCGATTTTGTTTATTGATGAGATTCACACGGTAATAGGTGCGGGGTCCACTAGTGGCGGGTCAATGGATGCATCTAATTTGTTAAAACCTTCTCTCCAAAATGGAGCGTTACGTTGCATAGGTTCGACGACTTATAAGGAATTTCGAGGTTATTTTGAAAAGGATAGAGCGTTAGTTAGGCGCTTTCAAAAAATCGATGTTCATGAACCATCTGTTGAAGATACTGTTAAGATTTTACGTGGACTTAAACCATATTATGAAGAGCATCATCGTGTTAGATATACGGCTGAAGCACTTCGGCAAGCAGTTGAATTGTCAGCTCGTTATATACATGATCGGAAATTACCTGATAAGGCAATAGATGTGGTAGATGAAGTTGGCGCTTCACGAATGCTGTTACCAGAGAATAAGAGAAAAAAAACCATCTCAGTTAAGGACGTTGAGAATGTTATATCGATGATGGCTCGTATCCCACCGAAGTCTGTTTCACGTGATGATAAGAAGATTCTTGCGAATCTTGAGCGAGATCTTAAGACGATGGTATTTGGACAGAATAATGCGATAGAAGAGCTTTCCAGTGCTATCAAGCTAGCGAGGGCCGGTTTGCGTGATCCTGAAAAACCAATCGGAAACTATTTGTTTTCTGGTCCTACAGGGGTTGGTAAGACTGAAGTGGCCAAACAATTATCTCGGTCGATGGGGATAGATTTGGTACGTTTTGATATGTCAGAATATATGGAACGCCATACAGTTTCACGTTTGATTGGGGCACCTCCTGGTTATGTTGGTTTTGATCAAGGGGGTCTTTTGACCGATGCGATAGATCAGCAACCCCATGCAGTTTTACTCCTAGATGAGATCGAGAAAGCGCATCCTGATTTGTTTAATATTTTGTTGCAAATTATGGACCATGGTAAGCTAACTGATAACAATGGTAAAAGCGTTGATTTTAGGAATGTTGTTTTGATTATGACCAGTAATGCGGGTGCAGCAGAAATGGCTAAAGCCTCAATTGGATTTGAGCGTGAAGAGAGGGAAGGTGATGACGAAGAAGCCATTGAGAAAATGTTTTCACCTGAGTTTCGAAACCGTCTCGATGCTATTGTTTCTTTCTCCAATTTGTCACCAGAAGTCATGGGAAAGGTAGTTGATAAATTTGTTATGGAGCTTGAATCGCAGTTGAGCGATCGTGACGTTACTATTACTCTGACAGATCAGTCTCGTGAATGGCTGGCTAAGAAAGGTTACGATAAAAAATTTGGTGCTCGACCATTGTCTCGAGTTATCCAAGAGTATATTAAAAAACCCCTTTCCGAACAATTATTGTTCGGGCAGTTAACCAAGGGTGGTAATGTTCGGGTAAAGGTCAAAGATAAGAAACTTGATTTTGTGTATTCTAAGATTTCCATGATTACTAGTAATGAAAAAAAACGTTCGGGAAAGGGGGGCGACAGTGCAGGAGATAAGACCCCTGAGTTAGTTGAGTAGAAACGTTAACCCTGCAATTTATTTTATCAAAAATGTTAGATCAAAGGAAAAACAAAGTCCCTCATCTGGAGAGAAAGTGATAGGGCATTATCTTTGTGTTAAGCAATAATTGGGCTATTTATGGACAAATCACATTGTTGTCGGAGCTATCCAGCCAACCATAAGACCATACGCCACATGAACCTTCAAGCTTGTAAGCCATGCTAGAGGATGAATATGTGAGAGCATGAACCCTTCTTTAAGGTATATTGGCACATAGAAAATTCCAGAGACGAACCATAATATTACACCCCAAATTGCGCCTTTTAGAACAGCTGGAGCGATTGGAATAAGATTTTCAAGTAATCCAATGGGAATAAATTGATGCACATAAGAAGAATACAATAGCGCGAAAAATATCCCATTTACATAAACAATAGCCATTCCGGGCCAATACGGTGTATTTGGAGCTTCAACGCCTGCGCCCGGAGGGACATTTTCCTCAAAAGATCTTGCAAAGGTTAAATTTGCCATCGGACGGCTAAAATCAAGACGCGGCAATCCTAAGCTATCAGCCCAACAGGATAACATCATTAATGCATAGGTACCCATAAGTCCGGCAAAAGCCGACATCACGAAAAATTCAATATCCATCTTCTAAAGCTCCTTTAACCTTTTATTTCCGATAATTATAATGATGGCATAAATTTGTATACCATGAAAACCAATGTAGAAAGTATTGTCTTAACTAATTACCATAATTTTGCATTAAATATCTGCCTACTTTCGAAATGGTGAGAGTTCCATTAATTTTTCTATCTCAAGTTCAATTTGGCGACGCTCCTGTTCAATAAATTTTTCTACCGCATCGCGAAAATTCTGATTTTTAATCCAATGTGCACTATACACTTCGCGCGGCAAATAGCCCCTCTGTATCTTGTGGGGTCCTTGGGCTCCAGCTTCAACCCATTGCAATTTTTGATCTATTGCAAATTCAATTGCTTGGTAATAGCAAGCCTCGAAATGGAGAAATTTAAAATCTTTTAGGCATCCCCAGTTTCTGCCAAATATAGTATCAGAACCAATAAAATTTAACGCTCCAGCAACGTTTTGGCCGTCATATTCTGCCATCACCAGCATGGCATTTTCAGACATATTTTCGCCAAGAATTGAAAAAAAATCTCTAGTTAAATATGACTGTCCCCATTTGCGATCAATAGTATCAAGGTAAAATTGATAAAATGCGTCCCAATGATATTCATTTAGTTCATTTCCAGTAATTTTAATGAGTTTGATTCCTTGTTCTTTAACCCTTCTACGTTCTTTTTTTATTAACTTTCTTTTTCGCGAGGTCAGTACATTTAAAAAATCTTCGAATTTACTATATCCATTATTTTCCCAATGGAATTGTTTGCTAGTTCTCTTCATTAAACCAGCGGCACCTAATTTGTCCCATTCACTCTTTAGCGGGAAGGTTATGTGGAGTGATGAAACACCGTGGTTTTCTGCAAGATCAATTATTCCGTTTATTAGTATTTGATAATAATGATCAGGCGCCGATTCTTTGACTAACATTCGAGGGCCCGTTACCGGCGTAAAAGGCACTGCGGCTTGAAGTTTTGGATAGTAACTGCCTCCAGCACGGTTATAGGCATCAGCCCATCCCCAGTCAAAAATATACTCACCGTAAGAGTGATTTTTTAAATATATTGGCATACAGGCTGTTATCAGACTATTTTCATCATATACTAAGAGATGTTGAGGTAGCCAACCAGTTTTGGTAGTTACTGACCCACTTTCTTCTAGGGCGTATAGAAATGCGTGGGATACAAATGGATTATCCTTTCCAGCACATGCATCCCAGTCTTTGGGGGGAATGTCGCTTATTTTAGTGAAAATTTTTCTAGTTACTTCTTCTAGTCCTTCGGGCATTTGTATAGATAGAACTCAAATTCAAAGAGAGCAAGTCACAAGATTTAACACCTAGCCCCTAATCTCAATTTGCTCTCCGTCTGGCCCTTTAAAGACAACTCTGCGCCAGCCTTCTTCGCTAGGTTCTCTGGCATCCGTCGGGTGGGGAGCTTGCAGCATTTCTACTTGATTTAGTTTTAAGTGTGAGACCGCTTCATCAAAATTGTCGGTTTCTATGCACCAGTGGAAGCCACCATTCACTTGGTCCTTGCGCCCAACTAACTCCAATATAGTGTCTCCCAATTTTAGATAAGAAATCTCAATTCCAGACGGAGTAACTTGTTCGTAATGATCTTGAAATCCAAAATGAAATTTATAAAAATCTTTTGAGAAAGCTAGGTCCTGAACGTGAAGCGCTATATGATCAATTCTCCTAAAAACAACCATCATGAAACCTCAAAAATAGCATCAACCTCAACAGCAGCGCCGAGGGGTAAAGCAACACATCCAACAGCAGCCCGGGCATGCTTGCCTATGTCTTGAAAAACCTCAAACATGAGATCAGACGCGCCATTAATCACCATAGCTTGATCAGTAAAATCTGGCGTTCCATTAACGTATCCATTCAGCTTGATAACCTGAGTTACACGGCTGAGGTCTCCGCCACAGGCAATTTTTAGTTGGGCAATTATATTCATTCCGCATAATCTCGATGCTATCTGCGCGTGTTTGATGGAGACATCTTTACCTAACTTGCCCGGATATTGGATTTCCCCTTTTAGCAAAGGGACTTGTCCGGAAATAAAAACAAGGTTTCCTGTTTTCGTGTAGGGGGCATAATTCGCGACTGGTGGTGTCGCTTTTGGTAGTTTTATCCCAAGCTCCTGAAGGCGCTCATCTATTCGATTTGACATTTCTTGCTCCTCATTAGGCTAACTATCTAAAGTAAAGATTACTACCTAAATCATAAGAGTAAATGCCTAAATTCCCCTATAACGTTTTTCTAATTTCGTTGGCGGAGTAATGGGAATTTAATAAAAGCTTGGCATTTATTTAGAATAATTGTTAATTTATTTTATCAAAAAAATGGGGTGCAACGACATAGTATTGGCTGGCAGGCCCATGCGCCCTTGCACCCCTAGTTCACCAGGGAGGAACTCTTCGCTTTCCGATTTAATTTTTTTTAAGAAAGCCCTTATTTCTTTTAATTAGTTAGTTAACTCATTAAACCTCACCACTTTTCTACTTCATATCTATTAATAAATTGCTACTACCCAAAAAAATAATTTTGACCACATAAAACTCCCGTTTTTAAGAGCATCCGCTGGTTGCTCCGCATGTATTGCATTTTAGGCAAGTACCATTGCGAACGAGCGTAAAGTTGCCACAATCCCCGCAAGCATCTCCCTCATATCCTTTCATCCGAGCTTCTCTTATTTGATCTGTTTGGCTGCTGGGGCCAGTTGGTTTGGCGGATATGTCAGATTTTCTATCTTCTTTGCGGTTAAGTACTGCGACAGCAATCTCATCGCCAGCTGCTATTATGGGCTCTTCTACCTGAGCAGATTCCATTAAGTTATCACTTGGACGAGCTTTTATATTTGCAGCAACCGAGCTCGAACGAATGAAGCCTTGGCTAGTTAGACGTTCCATAACCTTTTGCGTAGCCGAGCTTAGAACATCTTCTTCGCCTTCGCCCCGACCGATGCTATCAGGTGTAAGATCGTCTGGCTGGATGTGAGCAAGATCATTCCGCCCAAGATATGAAACCGCCAGTTCGCGAAATAGATAATCTAAAATTGAAGTTGACATCTTAATGGAGTCATTACCTTCAACCATACCTGAGGGCTCAAAACGAGTAAAAGTAAAAGCTTCTACAAACTCTTCCATTGGCACGCCATATTGCAGTGCTATTGATACGGCTATTGCAAAATTATTCATGAGGCTTCTAAATGCAGCACCTTCTTTGTGCATATCAATAAAAATTTCACCAACACGTCCGTCTTCATATTCACCCGTTCTAAGATAAACTTTATGACCGCCAACGGTTGCTTTTTGCGTGTAACCTTTACGACGATCTGGCAATCGAAGTCGTTTTGCTACATATTGTTTAATAACTCGTTCTGCTATTTTTTCAGCTTTTATTGCGGTTGGCTGCTCTGAGATCTCTTCTACTACTTCTTCGTCGTCCAGGAACTGAGCATTTAGGGGTTGCGAGAGTTTGGACCCATCTCGGTATAAAGCATTTGCTTTCAATGCTAGTTTCCAAGATAGCATGTAAGCGTCTTTGCAGTCTTCTATCGTAGCAGAATTTGACATATTTATTGTCTTAGAAATACTTCCAGAAATAAATGGCTGCGAGGCTGCTAGCATTCTGATGTGGCTCTCCACCGATAAATACCTTTTTCCCATTCTCCCACATGGGTTTGCACAGTCGAATACGGGGAGGTGCTCGCTTTTTAGTCCCGGTGCTCCTTCTAAAGTCATGGCACCGCAAACAAAACTATTGGCTTTGTCAATCTCGTCGCTAGTGAACCCGAGCTCTGATAACATATCGAAACCGATGTCATCGAGTTTTTCTGCTGAAAAATTAAGATTGTTTTGGCAAAAATCATCGCCCAGTGTCCACTTATTGAATACAAATTTGATATCGAATACATCGCTAAGACCTTTTTCTATTTGATCTATAGCTTCATCAGTAAAGCCTTTCTCGTACAACGTCTCATGGTTAACAGTTGGAGATCCATTAAGGGTCCCAGTTCCTACTGCATATTTAATTATTTCTTCTATTTGGCCTTTTTTGTAACCAAGCTTTTTTAATGCGGCCGGCACGGTGTGGTTGATAATTTTAAAATATCCACCACCAGCAAGTTTTTTAAACTTCACTAAAGCAAAATCTGGTTCAATACCTGTCGTATCGCAATCCATGACCAAGCCAATGGTTCCGGTCGGAGCAATAACTGTGACCTGAGCGTTTCGATAACCGTGGTTTTCACCGAGATTTAGGGCGTCATCCCAGGATTGGCGAGCCATTTTAATTAGCTTCTGCGTTGACGCGAGTTCACTATCTTTCAACGGAACTGGCAATATGGCGAGTTCCTCGTATCCTTTTGTTTGGCCCATGGCTGCTCGGCGGTGATTTCGGATAACCCTAAGCATTGGCTTTGCATTAGAGGCGTATCCGGGAAATGCTCCTAATTGAGAAGCCATCTCAGCAGATGTCCTATATGCTATCCCGGTCATCAACGCGGTAATTGCCGCACATAGTGTCCGCCCTTCTTTGCTGTCATAGGCAATACCCATTGACATCAAAAGACCTCCGACATTAGCAAAGCCAAGACCTAAAGTTCTGTATTCATATGATAATTGAGCTATTTCGGGAGATGGGAATTGAGCCATCAAAACTGCTATTTCTAGATTTATGGTCCAAAGTCGCGTAGCATAAGAAAACGCTTCACCACTGAACATGTCATCTTTGTCTTGAAAAGCTTTAAGATTTAGTGAAGCTAGATTGCACGCTGTATTATCGAGAAACATGTACTCTGAACACGGATTCGAAGCATAAATGCGATCAGTATTAGGGCAGGTATGCCAATCATTAATTGTTGTATCATACTGCAATCCTGGGTCAGCGCATGACCATGCAGCTTCACCAATCTGCATCCACAAATCACGCGCGTTAATGGTTCGGGCAACCTTTCCATCTTTTCTTTGAATAAGATTCCAATCTGCACCTTCTTCAACAGCTTGCAAGAATTCATCTGTTACGCGAACAGTATTGTTAGAGTTTTGACCAGAGACAGTTAGGTAAGCTTCAGAATCCCAGTCAGTATCATAAGACTCAAATTCCATTTCAGTGAAACCTTGTTTGGCAAAGTCAATTGTTCTTTGGATATAATTTTCGGGAAGCAGCGCTTTCCGAGCGGCTATCACAGCTTTTTTTAATACTTTATTCTTACGAGGGTCAAATCGGTCCTCGTAGTTGCCTTCTTGGCAGGCAGCTAAAACGGCGTTAAGATTTATGTGAGCTGCTTTCGATCCAGCTACCAATGCAGCTACTTTCTGTTCTTCCTTAACTTTCCAATTGATAAAGCTCTCAATATCTGGATGATCTGCATCCAGGATAACCATTTTTGCGGCCCGTCTAGTTGTACCGCCGGATTTAATAGCCCCTGCCGCACGATCACCGATTTTTAGGAAACTCATTACACCAGATGATTTTCCGCCCCCTGATAGCGGCTCATTTTCTCCCCGCAAATTTGAGAAATTTGTGCCAGTCCCAGAGCCATACTTAAAAAGACGAGCTTCGCGGACCCATAAGTCCATTATGCCGCCATCATTAACCAAATCATCATCAATACTTTGAATAAAGCAGGCATGAGGCTGAGGGTGTTCATAAGATGAATCGGAACGGACAAGTTGTCCGGATTTAAAATCAACATAGTGATGACCTTGGGAAGGCCCATTAATCCCATATGCCCAGTTTAAACCGGTATTAAACCATTGAGGTGAATTTGGCGCACACATTTGTTTACAAAGCATATGCAGCATCTCTTCGTAATAGGCTAATGCATCCTCTTCACTATCGAAATAACCAGCTTTCCAGCCCCAATATGTCCAAGTACCAGCTAGTCGATGGAACACTTCTTGAGCACTGTTTTCCCCTCTGAATCGTTCCTCTTTTGGCATTTTGGCAAGTTTCTTTTCATCCGGAATACTTCTCCACAACCAGGAAGGTACATCATTCTCCTCTACCTTTATTGCGAAAACGGGAACACCAGCCTTTCTGAAGTATTTTTGGGCCAAAACATCGCATGCGACCTGTGACCAATCAGCCGGGACTTCAATATTTTCATGGCAAAACACGATAGTCCCATCTGGATTACGAATCTCACTGGTGGTTTTGCGAAATTCTATTCCAGAATATGGACCAGAATTTTCTTTAGTAAAGTAACGTGGTATTTGCATTTTTTCTCCGAGGCTCATCCCGAAATAAAGCTGTATTGTTCTTCAACAGTCAGTACTCTCTTATTGTCATGATAAATATCAATAGACACATCATTGAGTGTTAGTTTATCTTTAAAACACCAAACCTAGACCTGCTTAATTTTTGGTGCAAGGAAAAATATCAATATATTGTTATTTAGGTGAAAATATTTACAATATCGAGATTTTAACAAATGAAAATATATAAGAATCAATGAGTTAGAATTTTCGAATGAAGACAAAACTCAATTGTGGACAACTTTACATATATTAAACAACGACTTACATGTAATTATTTGTCTTTTAGCTGATAATTTAAACATCTAAAAGGTAGTATTTCATGTTTGAAAGTTTTTGAAATTAGGGAATCAATTTTTTTAATTCGGCAATAATATCGTCAAATGGTTCAGACCAGTTGCCCTCAGTGCGTTGTTTAAATATTCGGGCCGTTGGATACCAGATATTTCTTTTATCTCTTATATTCCAACGCCAATCTGAGCTTTTTGAAAGCAAAATCCAAACTCTTTTGCCAAGTGAGCCCGCTAGGTGGGCCACCGCTGTATCAATTGTAATCAATATATCTAGTTCACAAATTAGAGAAGCAGTATCTGCAAAAGATTCAATACCATCACTAAGGTCTGTAATTAAACTTGTATCATCTATTTTTTTCAACTCAACCTTATTTGGCCCAGTTTGAAGGCTAAATAATTTAATTCCAGAAATATTTAGTAAGGGTTCGAAAATTTCGATTGGACAAGATCGGTTGCGATAGGGATCTGATTGATGTCTCGGTTTTCCCGCCCACGTGATTCCAATCTTGATTTTCTTTGTGTCCTCCACCACATTGCTAGGTTTAGCTGTTAAATATGATGAACTTGGAATATTAGACTCTGATATCTCCAAGAGGCGTGGAAGACTAAGCAATGGAATGTGGGCGTTATACGTTGGCAATGCATCATTGATGTCCACTACCTTGTGAACAGAAGGTAGCGTCGAAAGCAGATTGATGAGAGCAGGGTGACAGGCTAATAATATTTTTCCATTTTGGATATCTATCAAAGAGAGAAAGCGTGCAAATTGGATAACATCGCCAAATCCCTGCTCAGCATGGACCAACAAAATCTTGTTTGAGAGATCACTGCCGTTCCATAAACTACCATTAAACTTTCTTTTCGATTGTGCGTTACTTTGATTCTTCCAACGCCATTCATATTCAACCCAAGCCTTTCTGTACATGCCTTGGAAAAGCAGTGTCTGGGCTAAATTTTCGTGCGCTTCAGCAAAATCTGAGATTTTTTCAATAGCTTTCTTGAAATATTTAACAGCCTGATTTGTCTGGTTAAGAATTTGGGCTGCAACGCCAAGGCTATTGTAGGCTATGCCCATAGATGTATTGGATTTATCTGTTTTATTTGAGATTAATGGTTGAAGTAATTTGTTTGTTTGTTCTGGTTTGCCGACAGAAAGGTAGGCATTTGAAAGATTTATTATGGCTTCTGTAGAGTTTGGCGCTATAGCCAGAGACCTCTTCAAAACACTTATAGCTTCTTGATTAAGGCCTTGAAGATCTAATAATCGTCCTAGATTGTTTAATGCGCTGATGTAATCGGGGCGCAGACCTAGTGATTTTTTATAAGCGCCGATAGCATCCTTATTTTTTCCCATGAGTTCCAAAGAAACCCCAAGTGAAAACTGTATTGTTGGGTGTTCGGGCGTTAGATTGGCAGCGGTTTGAGCAGAGATTAGGGCACCTTCTTTCTGCCCTTCATGACGTAAAACAATTGCTAAATTGTGATGGGCTTCAACATAATTTGGCCTTAATTTTACTGCTGATTTATAAAAATTTATGGCCGACTTCCAATCGCGCTTCTTTTCGGAAATTTGGGCTTTCAGGAATAGTTGCTCTGGAGCTAGGGTTATTTTTTTGGCCATGAAATTTTGTAGCGGTAAGCTTGGGTCTAGGCAAGAACCAGTTGTTTGTCTTATTAACTGAAATTTGATAAATTTGGGTCACACTTTTACGAATAGTTCGTTGTACGTTTCTTTTAATGTACAAAAATTTATTTGAAGAAAAAGTTTACTAAATTAAATTAGCTAATTGGTATGGAAATATAGAATTCATGCATTTAGGAACTTGGATATATACTCTGTTGAACGGTAAGCATGTTGGCACGGACCAATTTGGTAATCGATACTATAGGGGAAGAGGCAAGCAATTAAATAAACGTGAGCGACGTTGGGTTTTATATAAGTCTACCCCTGAAGCCAGCATGGTTCCAGCCGAATGGCATGCCTGGTTGCACCATACTGTTGATGAGCCATTAACCGAAGCCGCTGCTAAATCCCGATCTTGGCAACGAACGAGTATACCAAACCCGACAGGATCTTCTAAAGCTTATCGGCCAATTGGCCATGATTACAAAGGGGGTCAGCGTAGAAAGGTTTCTGGGGATTATGAAGCCTGGACGCCAGACTAGAACCAGCCTTATTGGTACTGTAAAGTGAATTTTATGAAAGAGGAGATCAGATATATGAGTATCGGTTTTGAAAGGATCACGGAAGATATTTTGTAAATATTTTCTTTTATACTAGATTTACTTTCATGAAAAAGTTTATGGGTCTTGCTTTATGTGGTGTTATTTTGTTGGTATCGAGGGCATCCGTTTCTCTTGCAACTGAATACGACATAGCAGTACTGCAAGGTTTAAATAAAGTTACAGCTAGAGTGTCTACGTTTGAAGCACCAATAGGTGCAACAATAAAATTTGGTAAGCTCGAAATTACTGTTAGAATTTGTGATAAACGCCCTCCGGAAGAAATACCAGAGAGTGCGGCGTTTATTGACGTTTGGGAGGTCCGAACTGGAGAAATCCCCGTGAGTGTATACCGAGGTTGGATGTTTGCATCTAGTCCAGCCTTGGCAGCAATGGAGCACCCCGTTTACGATGTTTGGGTCCTGGATTGCAAGGATAGGTAAATTATATCCCAAAAAATAAACCCGGCACCAAATTTAATTGTAGAGAAGTTTTTCTACATAGGCCCGATGTAAAATTTCAGCGCCGTTGGAATTAAAATTGGCTTCGATTAATAAGGCCTTATCTAGTTGGACTAGGTAATCACTGCGAGGAATTTCAATGGCCCCAAGGCTGATCAGGTGGTTTGTAGTAAACTGAGTATCGAGAAGTATAAACCCGTCCTCGTTGAGACGGGCGACTAAGTGAACTAGAGCAATTTTACTGGCATTTGATTTGTTCGAGAACATGCTTTCGCCGAAGAATGCTCCTTTTAGTGATACGCCATATAGACCGCCGACGAGTTCTTCGTCTTGCCAGCATTCGACTGTTTGAACAAAACCTTGTTCAAACAGTTGTGTATATAGAGATATAATTTCAT
Source organism: uncultured Rhodospirillaceae bacterium (assembly GCA_964639965.1). GTDB lineage: Bacteria > Pseudomonadota > Alphaproteobacteria > Rhodospirillales > UBA2165 > TMED23. The sequence goes on along the minus strand of CAZXGI010000034.1, from coordinate 4,331 downwards.
CGTTGATCCATGTTTCATTCCGATTTTCTGTTTGTTTGGCACACCCCATTATAATGCCCATAAAATCACTATTATAGCGAATATTATACTTGCTTTTGCGTACCTGCTTTTTCAAACTTCTTGATATGCGCAATCCATTAAGGGGAATGATCCCCCGCTGCTCCGGATCAACCCAAAATAATTGATTATTGTGACGGTCTTTAGCCATCGGGAATATACCGGCCGAATAAGCTCGCAATATAATCTCCGGTGTGAGTTTAATTTGTCCTGAAGGGGCTATTTTTGGATCTACCATTTTGGTGGTCGAAATTTATTCGCATTAAGGCCTTAAAAAATGTATTTGATCTGAACAGCTTGATCAAGCTTATTAACTACAATATTAGTTTAGCAGCAGCTTCTAGAGCTAGTTCATAACCTTGGCTGCCGAAACCGCAAATTACACCATCGGCAGCATAAGATATGTAGGAAACGTGTCTGTATTCTTCCCTTTGGAATATATTGGATAGGTGTACCTCAACGATCGGTAAATTTATCGTTCTTAGGGCATCCAAAATTGCAATGGACGTGTGCGTATAAGCCCCAGCATTCAGAATAATTGCATCATGTTTATTTGCAGCTTGTTGAATCCAGTTGACCAATTCACTTTCAGAATTACTGTTACGGAAATCAATTGATAGGCCAAAAGTCGAAGCCCGTTTTTCACAAATTTTTTCAATATCTTCAAGGGTCTGACTGCCGTACAATTCGGGTTCACGGGATCCCAACATATTTAAATTTGGCCCATTTAAAATTAATATGCATTTCGTCATTAATATGAATCCTAGAGAACCGTGCGTGTAACACCCTATAAACAATATTCGAAGTTATATGAGACCAATGAATAACCCATTAATTTTTGCCTTATGTTAAGTATAATAGTTTGTTAAGTCTAATAGTTAAATCCGGTTGAAAGCTTGGAAAGGGCGACCCATAATAAAGTGAGTATTCTAAAATTGTTTTAACTATTGGAGAATCTATGAAGATAATTATCAATGGTGAAGAAAGGAATGTAGGCGATTTAACAACAGTAGAGCAAATTGTAGGAGATTTAGGCCTAGATGGTCGCAAAGTGGCGGTCGAAAGAAATTTGGAGATTGTTCCCAAATCTCAGTATAATGACATTTTACTGGCCGAGGGAGATAAGCTTGAAATAGTGCATTTTATCGGCGGTGGTGCCCAATCGTAACAATAATGGAATGGAGAATAGTTTGGTCGAAAAAAAAAGTGAAGACACTTTTGAGGTCGCAGGTCGCAAATTTAGTTCGAGGCTTTTAGTAGGTACAGGAAAATATAAAGATTTCGAAGAAACTGCAGCAGCAATCAATGCTTCCGGAGCTGAAATTGTCACAGTTGCTGTCCGTCGTGTCAATATTACAGATCCTAACCAACCCATGTTAGTGGATTTTGTTGATCCTAAAAAGTATACCTATTTGCCCAATACGGCAGGCTGTTCTACTGCTGATGATGCTGTTAGAACATTGCGTTTAGCGAGAGAGGCTGGCGGTTGGGATTTGGTAAAGCTTGAAGTTTTAGGAGATGAAAAGACGCTTTATCCAAAAATGGTTGAGACTCTTGAAGCGGCAGAAATCCTTATCAAAGAAGAATTTAAGGTAATGGTTTATTGCAGCGATGATCCAATAATGGCTAAACGCCTAGAGGATATGGGTTGCCACGCGATAATGCCATTGGCGGCTCCAATTGGGTCAGGTCTAGGTATCCAAAATCCCGTTACGATACGCTTGATTAAAGAACAGTCTTCAGTACCAGTTTTGGTCGATGCGGGAGTGGGGACATCGTCTGATGCCGCGATAGCCATGGAGCTCGGCTGCGATGGTGTTTTGATGAACACGGCAATCGCAGGAGCTAATGATCCAATTAAAATGGCGCAAGCGATGAAAGCAGGTGTTGAGGCCGGTCGTTTAGCCTACCTAGCGGGGCGCATGCCGAGAAAGAAATATGCCGATCCTTCCTCACCCCTTGCGGGTTTGATATAATTTTGCTCTCGGCTGGTTTTCTAGTGGTTTATGAGTAAATCTACGAAACATATCGAATTACTCTTTTCTCAGGCACAGGAACACCACCATGCGAGAAGGTTTGTGCAGGCGCAACAGATTTATTATAAAATTTTAAAAAAAAGGCCTGACCATCCTGACGCTCTTAACCTATTAGGGACTGCTCTAGCTCAAGGAGGGGAGCCAGAAAAAGCTGTTAAGTATTTGCAGCAGGCTATAGAAATCCGCCCCGATTTAGCGCCGTTTAGAGTGAACTTGGGGGTAATCTTCCAAGATCTGGGGAAGATTGACCAGGCTGAAGAATGTTATAAACAATCGATCAAAATCGATAAAATGTCAGAGGAAGCATATTATAATCTTGCTAAACTTTACAGACAGTTAGAAAAATTAGAAGCCGCGCTGAAAACATATCAGCATTTGTTGCTACTTAACCCTGAACGCCAAGACGCTTTGGTTAACATAGGGAATATCCATGTTGAGAGTGGTTCACTTGAAAAAGCAATAAATTTTTTTCAGACAGCAGCCTCAATCAGTTCTGAAAATAAACAGATCACGGATCAAGCGATTATTAATCTGGCCAATACGTATCGTCGACAAGGAGAGGATCTGAAAGCTATTGAAATCTATGGTCGTGTCTTGCACACCCAATTTTTTCCTGGCCTACGCATAAAACAGGCAATTACTTTACCTGTAGTTTACTCTGACCAAACCCATATCAAGGAAGTTCGCCAAAGATTTGAGAAAGAATTGACGAAGATTTCCGGTGAAAGATTGGCTATCACAGATCCAGCATTAGAGATTGCAACTACAAATTTTTTTTTAGCCTACCAGGCCTTGCCAAATCGAGCTTTACAAGAAAAAACTGCGGAGACAATTCTAAAGGCTTGTCCCGCATTAAATTATATTGCACCACACTGTGAATTTGTCCGGGCCTCGAATAAAAAGATAAAAATAGGGTTTATATCTGCATATTTTCGAAATCACTCGATTGGGCGTTTAATGAGGGGTCTAATATGTAATGTTTCACGAGATGAATTTGAAGTATTTATTTTTGCTCCGCAAGAGCACGACGATCCTATTGCTCGGAGTATTCAGGGAGAGGCGGATAAGGTTATTATTTTCCCCAACGATACATTTGATGCCCAGGAAGTAATAGCGAAAGAGAAGCTTGATATTTTGTTCTATGCTGATATTGGGATGGATATCAGAACCTATTTTCTCGCATTTGCACGTCTTGCGCCGGTACAGTGCGTTACATGGGGCCACCCAGATACAACGGGCATTCCAAATATTGATTACTTTATTTCCAGTGATTTGATTGAGATTGATGGAGCTGGAGAACATTATAGCGAAAAATTATATAAATTAAATACTCTCCCCACCTATTATTATCCTATTGAAATACCTAGTGATATGCTTACCAAAAGTGAATTTGGGTGCCCACCTAATTTGACATTGTACCTTTGTCCCCAAAGTGCAATCAAACATCATCCAGACCTAGATTTTATTTTTCGGGAAATATTAAAAGCCGACAAGAATGCTATGATTATGGTAGTTGAAGGAGCAGTAAAAGATTGGTCTAAAAAGGTTCAAAAACGTTGGGAGAGTAGAATTCCAGACACATATAACCGGATTAAAATTGTTCCTCGTCAGACCCCTAAAAATTTCATTGCTCTTCAAAATGCTGCAGATGTTATTTTAGATACGCCCCATTTTAGTGGAGGAAATACGTCGCTTGAAGCATTTGCACTTGCTAAACCGATAGTCACTCATGATGGAGAGTTTATGCGAGGTAGAGTGACGGCCGGGATGTATAAAATGATGAAGATCAATTCATGCATTGCTAACAGCATGGAAGATTATGTTGAGATTGCGCTAAAACTTGGATTGAATAAGAAATATCGTGAAGAGGTGTCTAGACGTATCCAGTCAGCAAACAAGGTTCTTTTTAAAAATTCTAAAGTAATCGATGAATTTGAGCTTTTGTTCAAATCCCTTTTTCAGGCAATTTGAATTAAATTTAAGGTTTTTCAATATTTTTTTTAATTATGTATATTATTAGTTTCATTCAAAAGTGAGGAGCTAGTAGCAGATTGGGGTTTATAAATGGAAGAAATAATGTTGCATCAAGAAACAGACGTTGTTGGCCAAGAACATTGGACGAATAAGGGTAACATTAAATTATTTCTTTGGGAAAAGTTTGTCGGCAATCCGGATCATGCAATACGTTCAATTGTATTTGTTCATGGTTCGTCAATGGCGTCCCAACCAACATTTGAT
>CAZXGI010000033.1:0-26743 GCA_964639965.1 uncultured Rhodospirillaceae bacterium | reverse complement strand
TATACGATTCACTCGGCGTTTCACATAACATAGCCATGGTGTGGAGCAAAGTTGGTAATAATGCTTGGGATCTAGCGATAGAACCACCTTCAGGTGGCGCAACGGCCAACGTTCTCAATTCTACTGGCTCTGTATATGCTTCAGCTGGTCGGATAGACTTTACATCGGCCCCAGCCGACGGTGAACTACTCACGGTTGACTTCAACACTGGCGGGGCAGCCGTCACCTTTGAATTTAATACTACTGGAGGAATTACCAGCGGTGGAACAGCCGTACCTTTCACGTCTGGGGAGGCGACAGGTGCAGCTGCAGCCCTCTTTGCGCTCCTCAACACCGCAGACACCGCCGCCACCACAACCGCAAGGTTCTCTGTAAACTCATCCAACACCTCCAGAATTGATATTAAGCAATACGTTACTAGTACGCAGGATGCAAAAGCCCAAGATATTACGATATCGGCCATTGCCAGAACCTCTGATAGTGTGTCAAATATAGCCCAAGTAGGAGCCTCAAACCCCTCTTTTACTATTAGAGATCTAGACCTTCTACCCTCGGCAACTCCGGCGGTCTCATTTGATGGAAGCGGCCTTCCAACGGCCTTTAACGTCGACGATATCACAGTCGACACTAATAACGGTTCAGCCGACTTGTCTATTGATTTTGATTTTGGTACTGCCGGTATGGCGAATGGGTTAACCCAATTTGCCGCAGCTTACAGTCCGTCGTTCATTGATACAGACGGCGCAGCATTCGGTCAATTTTCAGGTGTAACAATTGGTGAAGACGGTATCGTAACGGCATTGTTCGCCAACGGCGATGTTCGACCAATTTATAAAATTCCAATTGCCACCTTTCCAAACCCTAATGGTTTAGGCGCTAATTCTGGTAACGTATACAACCAAACTGATATGTCTGGACTGATGTTCATGCGGGGTGCTGGAACGGGTGGTGCAGGAAAAGTTCAAATGTCCGTATTGGAATCTTCTACCGTTGATATTGCTAAGGAATTTACCACGATGATTACAACCCAAAGGGCCTATTCAGCAAGTGCGAAAATAATCAGCACCGCCAACGAAATGCTAGAAGAGCTTATGAGGGTTAAACGTTAATGAGTTTCACGCCCACCACCAACTTTCCCGGTAGGTATCTTCTGATGTCTACCGGGACTTTTTGAAAGCTGGGAATTAAACAAAAAGAGTTTCACGCCCACCACCAACTTTCCCGGTAGGTATCTTCTGATGTCTACCGGGACTTTTTATGAATATACGAATTAAAAAACATCGAGCTTTACCGACCATTAACTAAGCAGATGATAACTATTAAACGAATTACCGCCAAGAAAGTATAAAATTTCCGCGGAAAACAAAGGTTGGGCAAATGAACCAAATTCAATCACCATCATTCTCTACAACAACTAAAGATGAAAGACAAATGGAGGGGCCAATCAAATCAATAAACCCCGCAAGAAAGACTATCTCGCTTAAGGAACTTTTTGAAACTGGAAATGTATTCCATAAAAACGGCGAAATTGACCGAGCCGAAACTGTATTCCGCCAGATACTCAATATAGCTCCAAATCACCCTGGCGCTCTGCATTTTTTGGGGGTAATAGCCCGGCAATGCGGTAAACTTGAAAGTGCTATCAATTTAATTAATAAAGCCATAGAAATATCACCAAATTACCATACAGCACATAATAATCTTGGGGAAGCCTATCAAGCTTTAGGTGATATTGAAAAGGCGAGAGAAGCTTATAAACGCGCCGTCGCAGAAAATCCAGATTACGCAACAGCCCACTTCAATCTTGGCCTAATAACTGCCAAACAACGAGAGCTTGACAAAGCTATTGACTGTCTAAGAACCAGTGCAAGGCTGAACCCACGGCACACAGAAACACATTTTGAAATTGGCAAAATCCTTTCTGAAAGAGGTGATAAATACAACGCTCAAATAGCCCTGAAAACAGCACTTCAATTAGAGCAAGGCCACATTAATGCTCGTTGCCTACTCGCACAAATAATTATGTCTATTGGAAAATTTGATGAAGCACTCCAAGAATATGAAATCGCGCTTGAGCATGACCCACAAAGTAACGAAGCCCTAAATGGTGTTGGGCGTATTCATAAAAAAAATGGGAAATTTAAGCAATCATTAGAATATTTATATCGAGCATTGAAGATCGACAAAAACAACATTGAAACATTACAAAATCTTGGATCTACGCACCAGAGTATTGGTGATATTGATTCTGCAACTGAATATTTTAGTCGCGTTCTCGAATTAGCTCCACATGCAATTTTTGCTGAGAAATGTATTCTTTTTATAAGCTTAAACAATCTAAATTATACCTTGGATGAATTCTTTAATCTTCACACTGATCTGAGAAGTCGCCACGATAAAATCGAATTTACGAATAAATCCTTCAGCAATCGAAAAAAAGACCCAAATAAAAAAATTAAAATCGGGTATTTATCATCAGATTTTAGGACGCATGTCGTTTCTTTAAACCTACTTCCCTTGATAGCTAATCATAATCATGAAGAGTTTGAAATTTATCTCTATAGCCAGTCCAAAAATGACGATTTAATGACCCAAGCTTTTGATGATTTCTCCGATCATTTTAAAAATGTTAACACTATGAATGACGAAGAAGTCGCCAATTTAATTGAAAAGGACGAAATAGATATTTTTGTTACTTTAGCTGGCCGGTTTGATGAAAACCGCCCCTTAGTCGCAACCTTTAGGCCAGCGCCAATCCAAGTTAGCTTTCATGATTGTGCCACAAGTGGACTGGCGGCAATGGATTATTATTTAACAGATAATATTATCCACCCCCCAACCACAAAAGAAAAATTTACTGAACAACTTTATCGTCTGCCAATATATTACCAATATCCTACTCACAACGGTTTACCCGTCATAAATGAAAGCCCGGTTATTCAGAACGGTTACATCACATTTTGCTGCTTCAATAAGCCCGAAAAGATTGGAGAAGAAGTAGTTGAGCTTTGGGCAAAAGTACTAAAAGCGATTCCAAACAGTAAGCTATTATTGAAATATTTTAACCATTATAGCGAGCCGCTCATGCTCGAAAGAACCTTAAAACGCTTCGCAAAGCATAAAATTGGAGAAGATAGATTGATCCTCAATGCAGCGCTTGACAATCAAGTGGCTCACTTGACCCTTTACCACAAAGCAGATATTGCTCTTGATCCGTTTCCCTTTAATGGTGCTACAACTACATTTGAAGCTTTGAATATGGGTGTGCCTGTCATAGCCCTGCAAGGCGACCATTTTGTCAGTCGGGTGGCAACTTCCTTAGTTACACATGTCGGACACCCTGAATTTGCCGCAGAAACGCAAGATCAATATATCAATATTGCAGTAAAATTGACGAGTAACATTAAAAAACTAAATTTGATTCGCCAAAATTTAAGACAACAATTAATAGATTCACCACTGTGCAATGGCGAAGAATATACAAACAACGTTGAGATAGCATTTCGCGATATGTGGAGAACTTGGTGCGAAACAGGCGGTTACAAAGGGAATTAATAAATTGCAGATTAGGGGAATGGGAAATCAAGGCAACAGAAATCACCTCAAAATCCCATTCCTTTCACGCCCACTAACTTTATCACCCACAGAAAATTCTGTACTCAATTATACCAAATTCTTATCATAAACTCACCAAATACCTATTCTCCAAATATTTAGTTAAAAATATCATAACTCGCTAGGCAATTTCTGCCGAGTGTTAACTACTTTTTTACATAGAAGTATTAACTTTTTACGAACCTCAGAAATAAACTTCTGGTTAAGTTTCATAGAAAATTACCCAGAAATAGAGCCGAATAATTGGCATAACAAAAAAGGGGCATTGAAGTGGGTAATTTAATTGATTTCCTAAGAAACTTGGGAACGGTTCGCGTGGCTATTATGGGTGTTGTTTTTGCAGCACTCATATTATTTTTTATTTTCATGATGACACGAATTACCGGCTCAAGTATGGATTTGTTATTCTCAAATCTTGATCCAGCAGACTCCAATGAAATTATAACCCAACTCCAGCAAAAGAATATTCCCTATGACGTCAAAGAAAATGGTGGGCAGATATTTATACCAAGCGATAAAGTCGCCTCGATGCGAATTGCCTTGGCTTCACAAGGCTTACCTAGTGGAGATTCAATCGGCTACGAAATATTTGATGACACAAATGCTCTAGGCACCACTAATTTTATGCAAAATATTTCACTTGTCCGCGCATTAGAGGGCGAATTAGCAAGGACAATACGTTCACTAAAATCAGTCCATTCAGCCCGCGTTCATTTAGTACTGCCAAAACGGCAAATGTTTAGCAGGGAAAAACAATCTGCAACTGCATCGGTAATCCTTAAAATGAGAGGTTCTGGCAAGCTTGCAGGAGAACGCATTGCTGCTGTGCAACACCTCGTCGCCTCAGCAGTACCTGAACTGGACCCTGTTCGGGTGGCTATTGTCGATGACAAAGGCAACCTATTAGCAAAGGGAGATAAAACAGATACCGTACGCGCAGATAGTTTAATTGAACGAAAAATAGCACTTGAACTCCGCCTTGCTCGCGAACTAACTGAATTGCTGGCGAAGTCGGTAGGGCCTGGCAAAGTTCACGTAAGAATTGATGCTGACCTTGACTTTGACCGAATTTCGACAACAGAAGAAACATACGATCCAGATGGCCAAGTTGTTAGGTCAACAAGAACTATTGACGAAAACATGACCTCGGAAGAAAGTCAAAATCAAACCGTAACTGTTCAAACCAATCTTCCAGATGGACAGGAAAACCAAGGAGGTCCAAAGGCCTCGTCACGCGAATCAAAAACCGATGAACAGGTGAATTTTGAAATAACAAAAAAAATTACCAATTTCGCCCGCGAAATTGGTGCGATAAAGCGTCTTTCCGTCGCTGTATTAGTTGACGGTAACATGGTAGAGAACTCAGAAGGTGTAAAAGAGTATAAACCAAGGCCTGCCAATGAAATGGAAAATCTAACAAAACTAGTTTCATCGGCTATAGGCTATAATAAAGAAAGGGGTGATACTGTTGAAGTCGTAAATATGAAATTTGCGGACCAAAGCCTGGATACGGATGAGCCTCTAGATTTATTCTTTGGCCTGCAAAAAGAGGATCTTTTGCGGATGACAGAAGTAACAGTTCTCAGCATTTTAGCAATCTTAGTAATTTTGCTAATTGTTCGACCGTTGGTTTCTCGAGCATTTGAATCGCTACCAGCAACAGCGGCTGACGCCGATCAAAAATTAATTGAAGACGGTGGTATTGCAACCCCCGCTCTTTCCGGGCCCGAAGGGGTTGATGAATTTGACGAACTAATTGATATTGAACGTATAGAAGGACGTGTCAAAGCATCCGCTCTAAAGAAGGTGGGGGAAATAATCACAAATAATCCTGAAGAAGCTCTATCGATCATCCGTTCTTGGATGTATAAAGATGCATGACCTACATAATTATTAAATTGAAAAAGGGTGTTTAATGGAACCCGTTAAAAATTCGTATAACAACCTAACCGGTAGTGAAAAAGCAGCAATTTTTATGCTTTCATTAGAACAAGAGCACTCTGCCGCATTATTTAATCTTATGGAAGATGATGAAATAAAAGAACTTTCACTTGCAATCTCCAAGCTAGGCACAATAGATGCCAACATTGTCGATCAATTACTCGCCGAATTTACATCCCAACAGTCAACAACAGGGCCTCTTGTTGGAACCTTCGACACAACTGAGCGTTTGCTATTAGCCGGTTTTGATAGCGAGAGAGTTGACTCAATTATGGAAGAGATACGTGGTCCAGCTGGACGAACCATGTGGGACAAATTAGGGAATGTAGATGAGAACGTTCTGGCTAACTACCTAAAAAATGAATATCCGCAGACCGTTGCGCTCGTTTTATCTAAGCTCAAACCTGAACACTGTTCACGCGTACTCTCTGTCTTACCTGAGAATTTTGCAATGGAAGTAATCATGCGTCTGCTTCAAATGGAGGCTGTACAGAAAGATGTTTTAGATGGTGTGGAAAAAACCTTACGTAGCGAATTTATGAGCAATCTTGCTGCACGGACCGGACGTCCAGATAGCCACGAACAAATGGCCAATATTTTCAACAATTTTGATGGAACGACAGAAGAAAGATTTATGGCTGCTTTAGAAAAACGTAACGAGGAAAGTGCAGAACGTATAAAGGGATTAATGTTTACCTTTGATGATCTTGTCAATGTTGATCCAACCGGCATACAGGTATTGCTGCGTCAGGTAGATAAAGATCAACTGGCATTAGCTATGAAAGGTTCCTCAGAGGAACTCCGTGACTTGTTTTTTAAGAATATGTCAGAACGTGCCGGCAAAATGATGAGTGAAGATATGGATGCAATGGGACCTGTTCGTTTGAAAGATGTTAGTGAAGCACAAGCCGCAATCGTTACGACTGCGAGAAGGCTTGGTGAAGAAGGTGAAATTGTTATTGGTGGTGGGGGCGACGAGCTTATATTCTAACTAATTATAGCTGGCATAAATAAGCGGAAATCTAAAAGAATGCAGAACATTGAAAAGTTTATGTTTGATACAATTTTTGACGAACTAGAACCCATTTTACCCGAAGTTGCGGAAGAAGTTCAGTTGACAGGCTCAAATGATGAGGATCAGCATACAACAGAGTTAGAGGAAACACTTATAAAAACATATAATGATAATGACTTGGCCGTTTCACGTCAGGAAGGTTTCGACGAAGGAAAAAAACAGGGTATAAGTGAAACTTTAACAGGCATTGAGAAAATCTCCTTTGATACTCTTAACGCTGTTTTAGATGAACTCTCAATCATACACGCAGGGCAAAAACAGGCTAATCAGGAAATATCCAACAACGCTACAGCTTTAGCCTTAACGATTGTACGTAAGATCTTTCCAACATTGAATGACAAAACAGCTTTAGACGAAGTGAAGTCGATTTTATTAATGGTTCTAGGGAGACTAATCGACGAACCCAAAATAACAATTAAAGTTAATCCGTCATCGAGTAACGACTTATCAGCAAAATTAGACCAGGAATATAGCAGTGAAAATTCTATTGTGAATTTTTCTATAATAGCCGACGAGAACGTCAGTCAAGGAAACTGCAAAATTGAGTGGTCAAATGGAACTGCGGAACGCAATCTAGACAAATTGAAGCACGAGATTGATGACATTATTGCACAAAATTCGACAATAGATGTAATTTCACTTGCATCCACTCAAGAAAAAGATGAAATCGTTTTAGATAGTCCTAAAACAACCTAGATATGATTCAATTACTAGAAAGTGCGAGAATTATGAATTTGAAATGAAATTTTTGAACAAAATATTAATTATGGGGGCTTAAACTACAACTGTTAAAGATTAATAACGAAACAAAAATCAGCTAAGGGAGGTTGAACCAAATCATGATTGAAGCAGTTAATTAATTGAAAATGAAAATACTAATAAATTAGCGGTAATTATTAATTAGGAGATTGTAATGGGTGATCAGGATCTAGAATTATCGGAACTTGAAGAAGAAACCCAATCTGAGGACACTAGCCCTGATGAAGCTAGTGATGGAATGGTTGAACAAGATATTCTGGATGCTCCCCGCAGTGCTAAAGATCTGGAAGCAGTCTATGATATACCAGTTCAAGTCTCAGCTGTGTTGGGAAAATCTACCATGGAAGTAGCGCGCCTACTGCGCTTAGGCAAAGGGGCGGTTGTTGAACTTGACCGGAAAGTTGGAGAAGCAATAGATATATATGTAAACAATCGCCTAGTAGCACGAGGCGAGGTTGTCGTTCTTGATGAACGCCTTGGCATAACAATGACAGAAATTATTAAAACAGGAAATACTAAGGCAAATTAATGGCTGAAAGCGAATCAATTCAAATAATACCAGTCCGCAAGTCAGTAGACTTTGCGACTATCCTAGGTGTTTTAGCAGCTTTTCTTCTGGTAGGAACGGCTGTATTTCTGGGAGGCTCACCAAGCACTTTCTTTAATTTACCAGCATTATTGATCGTTTTAGGGGGAACTTTAGCAATTACAACTATTTGCTATTCTTTTACTGAAATGTTGCGTGCAATAAGAATAGTTAGCAAGACGCTTCTTCATTCGACCCGCAACACATCCGAGGCGACACTTCAGGTAATACAAATTGCCCAGCTTGCAAGAAAAAATGGCGTATTATCACTGCAAAATATAGCCGATCAAACAAGCAAAGAACCCTTCCTAAACAAAGCCATCACTATGGTTATTGATGGGATACCCGCTGATCACGTAGAACGTATTTTGCGTCTAGAGATAGCAACTACGGCTGAACGTCATAGAAAAAGTGCAAGTATACTGCGACGTGCCGCTGAATTTTCACCAGCAATGGGCCTCATTGGCACACTAATTGGCCTTGTCCAAATGCTGGGAAATTTACAAGATCCTACAACTATTGGGCCTAGCATGGCGGTAGCACTTCTAACCACATTTTATGGCGCTATCTTGGCCAATTTAGTTTTTATTCCACTAGCATCTAAACTCGATCGCAATTCAATGCTCGAAGAAACGGTAAACGAAATTTACGCACTAGGCGCTGCATCTGTTGGCCAACAGGAGCATCCGCAACGCCTAGAAATGACTTTAAACAGCTTGATGCCGCCATCATCACGAACGGAATATTTTTAATTAGTCATCCTGATTTACGGGAGTTTAGAATTCGATGCGCTTGTTAATAATCGGTGCTCTTAGCGGACAAATTGGCGCAGCAAGCCAAATAGCCGTAGCTCGAGGGGCCAAAGTATCTCACGCTGATGATATTGAGAACGCTTTACAAGTGTTGCGAAAAGGACATGGTGCGGATCTAATTATGGTTGACACCAGTCTTGATATTACCCTGCTAATATCAAGTTTAACAACTGAACTAATTAATGTACCAGTTGTTGCATGTGGCGTTGATGATGATACAAAGGCCGCGGTAGCTGCGATCAAAGCTGGTGCTCAAGAATATATTCCGCTCCCACCAGATGCAGAATTGATATCTGCAGTATTAGAAGCAATCACTGAAGAAGCAAACACGATCGTGCACGCAGACCCGAGAACCATAGAGACTATTATGCTTGCCGAACGGGTTGCTACAAGCTCCGCAAGTATTTTAGTTGTTGGTGAGTCGGGTACTGGGAAAGAATTAATAGCACATCATATCCACAGCAAAAGTGAGCGGTCAAATAAGCCATTTGTTGCTGTTAACTGTGCGGCTATACCCGAAAATTTGCTGGAATCTGAACTATTTGGTTATGAAAAAGGCGCTTTTACAGGGGCTGTTTCTCGCCGTATCGGAAAATTCGAAGAAGCTAATAGTGGTACATTATTATTAGATGAGATCAGTGAGATGGACCTCAGGCTTCAGGCTAAGTTATTGCGCGCAATCCAAGAGAAGGAAATTGATCGAATTGGAGGCAAACTGCCTATCAAGGTCGATACACGGATCATTGCGACAAGTAACCGTGATATGGAAAAAGAAGTTGCTGCTGGAAATTTTCGAGAAGATTTATTTTTTAGACTAAATGTCGTAATGATTGACATCCCGCGTCTGGCGGACCGTCCTGATGATATTGAACCTCTTACTAATTTTTTCGCTAAAAAATACTCAGAAGCTAATGGTTTGAATGATATTGAAATTTCACCAGAAGCATGGACCGCCTTAAAAACGTATGATTGGCCGGGAAATGTTAGAGAGCTAGAAAATACAATTCACCGTGGGGTGTTGCTAGCAACTAGTGGTATAATAGCTCCGGAAGCTCTGCGACTAATAAATTCGCCTATGGAAAAACAGAGCAAAACTGCAAGGGATGTTAAAACAAGTGAGTTGGTGGGCAAAACTGTCGCTGACGTCGAACGCGGCCTTATTATTGACACGCTGGACCATTGTCTAGGAAATCGCACACACGCCGCTAATATTTTAGGTATTTCTATAAGAACATTACGTAATAAATTAAAATTATATTCAGAAAATGGCTTTAACGTTCCCTCTCCAGGTGAAAGTGGGCATTAAAAGCCCTTCAAAATTGAATTAAATAATAAATGTGGTGAAAAATGGCGGATTCTACTTCGGAGTTTGATAACTCTCCCAATAATAATTCAGAAACAGGGTTACCTGATGATACTTCAGGTAGTGAATTGGTTGAGTCCTCCGGAATTGAAGGATCACTAAGTGCATCTTCAACCTTAACAGCCACAAACGCGATCGGTGCATTTGGCCAAAATATGTTTCGACAATTAATGGGATCGAAAAGTCGTGGTGACTTAGTCATGGCTCTCGGTGTCATTGCGATCTTAGTTATTCTAATCATACCTATGCCAACATGGATGCTCGATATTAGCCTTGCATTTTCTATTTCGTTTTCTGTTATGATATTAATGACAGTAATATTTCTAAATAAGCCACTTGAATTTAATGCCTTTCCTACCGTTTTATTGCTTGCAACTTTGATCCGACTTTCTTTGAACCTAGCTTCTACGAGACTTATACTTTCCGACGGTCATGAAGGTACGGGTGCTGCAGGCAAGGTAATCGAAGCTTTTGGCGGTTTTGTAATGGCTGGTAACTTCGTTATCGGCATCATAGTTTTTGCCATATTGGTTATTGTGAATTTCATTGTCATCACCAAAGGTTCGGGTCGAATAGCTGAAGTAGCCGCTCGTTTTACGTTAGACGCAATGCCAGGCAAGCAAATGGCTATAGATGCAGATTTGTCATCGGGACTTATCGATGAGGATGAAGCCCGAACGCGCAGAACTGAACTTGAAGAAGAAAGTTCTTTTTTTGGCGCAATGGACGGAGCGGCTAAATTTGTTCGTGGTGATGCCATGGCTGGAATTATAATTACGTTCATTAACGTTATCGGTGGCATCATCATTGGCGTGGCACAGAACGATATGGCATTTACTGATGCTGCCGATTCTTATACACGCCTAACAGTTGGAGATGGTTTAGTTTCTCAAATTCCCGCATTAATTGTTTCCACGGCTGCAGGCATGCTCGTTACAAAGGGTGGCGTTAAGGGATCAATGGAAAAAGCTGTCTTTGGACAGCTAAGCGCAAAACCGAAATCTGTGGGCATGGTCTCATTCTTATTATTTTGTTTTGTGGCAGTTCCTGGCATTCCAGCCATACCTTTCCTTATTTTAGCTACCGCAACCGGCCTTATTGGGTTCATTCTTCACCGAAATGCTAAACAGCTGGCTATTAGAGAAGCGGAGCAAGCAAAAGCTGATTTAGCTGATGCCCCAACACTAGCTGAAGAACCTATATCCCAAGTGCTGAAAATAGATTTTCTTCGCCTGGAACTAGGGTATGGTTTATTGCAACTAATCAATGAGGGCCAAGAAGGTCAACGTCTAACCGATCAAATTAAAGCGCTACGGCGTCAAATGGCAATAGAAATGGGTTTCGTAATGCCTGCTGTTAGAATTCAAGATAACATGCAACTCGCGGCGAACAATTATATTGTACGCGTAAAGGAAATTGATGCTGGGCAAGGGGACCTCAGGCCTAATATGTTATTAGTCATGGATCCACGCGGTGAGGAAATTACTCTTAGCGGAGAAACAACCACAGAACCAACTTTTGGTTTACCAGCAACCTGGATTGAAGAATCGGGTCGAGAAGAGGCCCTTTTCAGAGGATACACAGTTGTGGACACTCCAACGGTTATCACTACTCATTTAACAGAAATTATTAAGGATAATATGTCGGATCTATTATCTTATGCTGAAACTCAAAAACTTCTCGACGAATTAGATAAAGATCATCAGAAATTAATTGCTGATATTGTCCCAGCACAAATCTCTGTCGGAGGAATCCAAAGAACGCTACAAAACCTACTACAAGAGCGTATTTCCATTAGAGATTTACCAACGATATTAGAAGGAATCTCTGAAGCTTGCATACAAAGTCGTAATATCGGACTTATTACAGAGCACGTGCGTAGCCGTTTAGCCCGACAAATTAGTGATGCAAATACTGATAGTGAAGGAGTCATTTTGATGGTGACCTTGTCGCCCGAGTGGGAACAAACCTTCGTAGAAGCGCTAGTTGGCGCCGGAGAAGAAAAACAATTATCCATGGCTCCAAGTCGCTTGCAAGAATTTATCTCGGCAGTCCGTCAAACATTTGAACGTCACGCAATGATGGGAGAAATGCCTATTTTATTAACCAGTCCGCCGATTAGGCCGTTCGTGAGATCAATTGTGGAACGTTTTAGGCCTTCGACAATTATCATGTCACAAAATGAAATTCATCCTAAAGCCAAAATAAAAACTGTGGGGCAAGTGTAAATTTAACCCATCAAACGTAAGATAAATATTCGAAATATGGAATTCTTCCATAAAATTAATAAGGATTTATTGCAATTGGCCCGAAGGCACCTACTCAATCTCAAAGTAAAAACAATATTGAAGATGATACAGGATCAAGAATAATGGTTGATGGTTGGGGAAAATCATTCAAAAAAATCGCCGTTGCATCGGGCAAAGGGGGCGTCGGCAAAACATGGCTGGCCATTACGCTATCACATGCGATGGCAATTAACCACCGTAAAGTATTACTCTTTGACGGTGATTTGGGTCTAGCAAATGTCGACATTCAGTTGGGGCTAATGCCAAAACATGATCTTGGGGGCGTAATAGCTGGCAGACTCCCTCTCAATCAAGCAACAATGACTTTTGACGAAGGCCAATTTGATATTATAGCTGGTCGTTCTGGTTCAGGTAACCTTGCTAATATTTCTGCAAGCCGCCTAAACTCATTGAACGAAGATCTTACAATGCTATCATCATCCTATGATCATATTATATTTGACCTCGGGGCAGGTGTAGAACGAACAGTGAGAACTTTAGCAAATCAAGTAGATACGGTATTTGTAGTTACCACCGATGAGCCAACTGCATTGACGGATGCTTATGCTTTTATAAAATTGACACATATGGAGCGACCAAAGCTAGATCTAAGGGTCATAGTTAATATGGCGAATTCAACTAAGGAAGGCGAAAGAACATACAATACTATTTTAAAAGCCTGCCAAGGGTTTCTGAAGTTCTCACCACCATTAGCAGGCGTGATCAGGCGAGATAATAAAGTGAGGGAAACGATACGCAATCAAACGTCAATACTAATGCGATTTCCAAATACTGAGGCTGCTAATGATGTAAGAACCATTGCAGAAAAACTTCTGGGGTAATATATGACGAACATTATTTCTCGTGACCTCAATATACCTAACAGCCAGACTACCTCGCCACAATTAATTGTTTCTGCGGAAAATCCACCAAAGTCCCTCGTTAAATTACCATCAGGAGCAATATTTGAAGCACAATTAATAAGCACTCTATCCGACGGACGAGCTAGGTTAGATTCTATCTTTGGTCAACTCATTATAAAAACAGGTTTAACCCTGCCAGAAAATTCTTCTCTCGAACTGCAAATCTTGCGCTTTAAACCCAATCCACAACTACTGCTAAGAAGAATAAACAACTTCGAAATTAAAGACCCAAGTACAGCCAAAAGCATCAAACAAGCTATAAAACCAATAAATCAATCAAATTTAAAATCGCGATATGAAAAAACTTTAGATTCCAAGCCATTTGAATTAGACATTGATGCTCAAATAAAGGGAACTTTGCTACGTCCAAGCAAAAAAAAATCAACTAAATTTCTCACCCATAGTTTTATTAATAAATACAACAATTTGACAAATCTTTCTAACTCAGCTGAGCCTAAGTACCAAGCACAAAAAGAGCAAATTGATCCTAAGTCAGACAAGCAAACACATCTGCAGATTAAAGAAGATTTAATTCCAAAAACTGTTTTAAAAACATTTCTGGGTCTAAAAAAACTTAGCAACAAAGCCATAAGTTTAAGAGAATTAACAACCATAAATAGCGGCAGCGGGTTTTTAGAAACAATTCAATCCCTAATGAGAAATACCAAAATTATAAAATCTCCCATAAACTTGCCTTTAAAAGCCGGAACAAAATTAGTTCTGAATTTTGTTGAAGATAAAACACATGCTGCGGCAGACCCTAAAATCACAACGTTTAATGCTAATTTAATGCAATGTGTCGTTGTTGCGACTACGCCAAGTGGACAAGCTATCGTGGATACGCCCATAGGAATTATTGCCGTTGAATCTAAGGTTCCATTGAAAACGGGGTTTACTCTTCAACTCGAAATATTGCCAGATAAAATCTCCGAGCCAACGTTTAATTCCCCAGTAATGCGGTTTGAAGCTAATTTTCAATCAAACGAATGGGTTAACCTAAATGAGGCAATCCATGAAATTGGTCAAACCTCACCTCAACTTTCAAAACATATTACTGATACGATTCTGCCACAGCCCAATACACAACTCACGTCAAATATTTTATTTTATCTAAAGGCTCTCAAAGGTGCCGATATACGATTATGGATTGGAAGAAATGCGGCTTCCCTTCTAGGCAAAGTAAAACCAGACTTACTTGCGCAATTGGACGAAGATTTTACGATTCTAAGCCGTGCTCATAGTGAACCACAATTAAATGAATGGCGTACAGCTATAATACCATTTCTGGCAACGAATGGACTCGAACAATTTAAGCTACATACCCAGAACCAAACAAATCAAGAGAAAGATGAAAATAGCTCACGATTCTTGATTGACATTTCACTAAGTCGGCTTGGGCGACTGCAAATGGATGGATTATTAAAAAAGAAAAGTAAACGCCTTGACCTGATAATTAGAACACAACAGGTTTTGCCAAGAAAGATGCGTATTGAAATAACAAAAATTTATAAAGATTTCTCTGAATTGTCTAAAATAGCTGGCCAAATCTCATTTCAAGTAAATCGACATTTAGTTGAAGTGCCAATACCACAATTGGCAGACTATGGAACTACAGAAGTTATAATTTAATTTAAAAGCGTTTAGATAGGCGGCGGCGTGTTTCTTGACCCAACTCATCAAGGATAGCTTGCTCGGATTTGGCGGCTTCTAAAGCAGCAATTTGCTCGCGCGATTCCAAGGTAATCTCAAAAACTTTTAAATCATTGTATTCAGCACGCATTTCCTCCTGTGCCTCGGCAATTTTTTTTTCAAAATAATCTATTTCTTCCTGTATTTCCCTAAGTTTATTGATAGCTTCCTTTGCAAATGCTCCAAAAAACATTCCCACACCATCTGGGGCAGACCTTGCAAATTGTTGTTCTAACGATATTTGATTCTCCAAGTATTCATTTTTTTGTTCAAGAGCAACAATCTCACTCAAAAGCTCGCCCAACGAACGGCGTTTTTCATCAACACGATGTTTGTGAAGCCTAACTAGTGTTTTCAAATCTTTTGACATTAGTAAACTTTCTTAACCTCACCCGACTTCTCACTCTCTACCGGTACCTCTAAATTTGCATCCCCGACCTCACCCGACTTCTCACTCTCTACCGGTACCTCTAAATTTGAATTGTCACCATCTAAATTCATATCTAGTATCTTGGATAAATTAGCATAGCACGATTCTAAATCAGTTGCCTCCTCTAATGTTTGACTTAGGAATTCTTCAATACCTGCAAAATAGTGGATGGCTTCATCAACTTGAGGATCCGACCCTTTCCGGTAAGCACCTAAACGAATCAATTCAGACATGTCCTCATAGATTGAAATTAGCTGCCTTGTTCGATCAATAATCTTATTTTGCTCAGCAGTATTGCAGGCAGGCATTACTCGGGAAACACTACGTAAAATATCAACTGCTGGAAATCTGCCACGCTCGGCAATTGATCGATCTAAAACTACATGACCATCCAATATACCCCTTACAGCATCTGCTATCGGTTCATTATGATCATCCCCTTCAACCAATACTGTAAATAGACCTGTAATACTTCCCTGACCTTCCGCTCCTGGCCCAGCTCTTTCCAGCAACCTCGGAAGTTCGGCAAAAACAGTTGGCGTATAACCTCGTGTTGCCGGGGGTTCGCCAGCTGACAAACTTATTTCTCTTTGAGCCATGGCAAATCGTGTGACTGAATCCATCAAACAAAGAACATCTTTATTAGCGTCTCGGAGGAATTCTGCGACCGCCATGGTCAAATACGCAGCCTGGCGGCGCACCAATGGTGGCTCATCTGATGTTGCTACAACGACAACACTACGGTCCATACCTTCAGGCCCGAGATCATCTTCGACAAATTCACGCGCCTCGCGGCCACGTTCCCCAATTAAACCAATCACACTAGTATCAGCTAAGGTATGGCGTGCCATCATTGATAGAAGCGTGGATTTACCAACCCCAGATCCGGCAAAAATACCCATCCTCTGGCCCTTACAGACGGTCAGAAAGGTATTCATGACTCTTACTCCAAGGTCAATCTTTCCTCCAACCCGTTTGCGTGTATGAGCAGGGGGAGGGCTATTCTGAATAGAGTATGGCTGCTTGCCTTTAGTCAAGGGTCCCTTACCATCTATTGGCTCACCAAATGCGTTGACTATCCTTCCTAGCCAAGATTGATCTGGATAAATAACCGGTTCAGACGAATTAATTTCAACCGGACAGCCTAAGCCAATCCCTTCCAAAGTACCAAAAGGCATTACTAATGCGCGCTTTTCTCTAAAACCAACAACTTCACATAATACAGAGCGATTATTTCGGGCGTGGACACGGCAATGATCCCCAATCGACATCAAGCCTTCGACGCCGCTGACTTCGACTAACATGCCCAAAACCGATGTGACCTGCCCAAATTCTCGGAAGCCTGGAAGCCTTTCAATTTCGCTAATGATGTTATCTATTAAAATTGTCATCTTTCAGTCCGATCGCAACCCACCAACAATAGTTTACAGAAAAATCTGAATTTTCATCCGTAGCTATATTCCACATAATTGAAATTAGGAAAACATTTTAATGACATTTTGTTATTATAGGATTAAATTCATTAACCAAGCTTGAATATATCGATTATGGGCATTATTGTGTCTTCTATTACTTTTATTTGTTGTTTTGGATAATTTTCTATTATGCGTGTTCTCCTTGTTGAAGATGATACTACAACCTCGAAAAGCATCGAGATGATGTTAACCTCTGCAGGAATGGTTTTAGATACCACGGACCTTGGCGAAGATGGTTTAGAGATAGGCCAACTTTACGATTACGATATTATAATTCTTGATTTAATGCTTCCAGATATGGATGGTTACGAGGTATTAAAAGGATTGAGAGCTGCTAAAGTTGAAACGCCCGTCTTGATCCTTTCGGGTCTTACAGAAGCCGAAAATAAAATCAAAGGGTTCGGCACAGGTGCAGATGATTATTTAACCAAACCATTTAATAAAGAAGAATTAATCGCCCGAATTCATGCCATTGTTAGGCGTTCCAAGGGTCACGCTGAATCCATTATTCGCACTGGAAAAATGGCTGTAAATCTTGATGGTCGTACGGTTGAAGTGGAGGAAAAATCCGTCCATTTAACAGGTAAAGAATATGGAATACTTGAACTCCTATCTCTGAGGAAGGGAACAACCCTGACGAAAGAAATGTTTTTAAATCATCTTTATAACGGAATGGATGAACCTGAGCTTAAAATTATTGACGTTTTTGTATGTAAACTAAGAAAAAAATTAGCAATGGCTTCCAGTGATGAAACCTACATTCACACGGTCTGGGGTCGTGGATACGTCCTTCGCGATCCAGAAGTAAAACCTGTTGATTAAAATTCTCGCAATAGATAAATTAATATAAAATTTCTTTTAGTTTGGAAATATTTTCAGATAGAGAGATTACGTGACAGTTTTGGAATAATCTATGAAACTCCACGATTTCAATTATTTTTGATTAAATTACTTTAATCACGATGTGTCCTTTCGACTTCTCCTGAAACACTATACTCTTTGAACATTCCAGCGCTAATTGCTTACTGTGATAAGCTAAAACATTTCGAACGGTTAATAAATCATCAGAAATATCACTCTCCAAAACTGTTTTGACATCTTTATGTAGATTCCAATTATCACTCATAACAGACATCGTTATTTCTGGTGTTCTAATATCTTTTGAAAAAGTAATTTGAACTCGACCACTTCGCGACAAACTTTCAAAAAATATCAAAGCTAAATTAAGTATTAACTTCCCAATCAATCTATCAATTTTCGATTGAGCATAACTTTCCGTCCCGGACCAAATAATTTTGATATTTTTCTCTGATGATAATTTCTCAACTAAATCTATAACAGTATCAATTTCGATTAAGGCCTTTGAACCAGCAGAACCCAAAGCGATTCTATAATAGGCTAGTTTATCAGCAGCTTGACTGGAACTTTTTCTAACCAAATCCATGGCTTCGCTGGCTGTATTGCTATCACTTTGTTCTAAAAATTCTAACCCATTATTAATAGCACCAATCGGGCTGATCAAATCATGACATAATTTAGAACACAATAATTCAATAAATTTCATCTGATTTCTTTCAGGCATAGTTTAAATAAATTTTAATTTATTTAATAGATTTCTCTATTAAATAGCTATGAAATTTATGTAAATCGTCATTCACACAATCTAAAGCTTTGGCTTCAATCTTCTGATATTGTTTTATTATATTGAGGCCGAATGCACTTACTATTGCCCCGCCACCTCCTCTACCACCTGAACTAGTAATTATTATTTCAGCCGAAAAGTCTCGATTCATCCTGTCAACTAAATTCCAAGCACGTCGATAAGACATCCCCATCATCTTAGCTGCCCCTGAGATCGAACCAGTCTTTTTTATGGCATTAATAAGTTTAATTTTACCTGGACCTAATGCTGCTGCATTTCCTAGCAACAACCTAATCATAGGTTTTTGAGCTTTAATTTTTATCATCCTTTAATATATATGATTAAGATATTATATTTACTTTAGCATACTTAAATCTTATTTGTGGAAATTGCATGATAACCAACAAATTAATCTTCGACACGCTTTTATCAGATATTCAGGATCAAAAAATAAAACGCGTGGTTATCGGCTTTAATTGGACTTTAGTAGAAACTGAATTCGGTTGCGGTCTCGCTAATACTCCAAGAAAAACTGACGAATCATGTTTTTCGATCCCTAATGCAGGTAATTTAACAAATTTGACTACCTGCGATGCTTCCACTTTAATTTACTCACAAAACCCGATTGAAGTTTCTATCGGATTAGCGACTATCAACTCGTTCTATAATAGATTTGATTTAGTTGCTAGTAATAGAAATGGTCTGGATTTCTTTTCTGATATTAATGGTCCTATAACTGTAATCGGCCGCTTTCCAAACCTTGCCAAGAGATTCAAAAACGTTCGTATCATTGAAAAAAAACCTCTAAGAGGTGAGTATGGAGAAAATGATGCCGCAAAATTATTACCAGATAGTGCGGGAGTCTTAATTACATCATCGACTCTAACAAATGGAACGGCGGGTAATCTAATCGAGCTATCCAAGAATGCCTCTGTTTGTCTAGTTGGTCCGAGCACTCCGCTTGCACCAAAACTGCTAAATCTTGGTATCAATTGTCTAGCTGGTACAATAGTGACAAACTTAAAACAAATGCTGATCGCTGTTTCTGAAGGCGGAGCCGCAACAACTCTTAAACCATTTGGATCTTTTAAGATTTTATCACGTTAAATTGGATAATTTCTTTTGCACGAGCTAAATCTTCTGGTCGATTAATATTGAAGAACGAATCATACGGCTCGTGAGGAAAATTAACACTAGAAAGTTGATGCCGCGAAGTCCATACATCAATGCGACGTATCCCCTCATTTAGCATCGCCTCACGAAGGTTTCTAGCAAGGCTGACGCGCCAAATCGCACAAACTGGATGTGTTCGACCACCAGATGCAGCACAAACAATGTCCGCTTTTTCCTTTAGAGCACAAAGCTGTAATTTTTTAACACAATTTAGAGGTATAAATGGAGAATCAGACGGGAAACTAGCTATCCACTGATGCTCAGGTTTATTCTTTTGCACCCACTCCATTCCAGTTAAAACCCCAGCTAAAGGACCAGCAAATCCTTGTATCGAATCAGGTACCACTGGAAGGTCTTGGGTTTTAAATAAAATGGGATCACTATTTGAATTTATGATTAACTCACTAGTCTGCAATTGCAAACGGTCAACAACGTGGTCAATTAGAAGCTTACCATTCAATTTTTTTAGAAATTTGTCACCACCGCCAAACCGTCTTGATTGCCCTCCGGCTAAAATGATACCAACAATTCTCAGATCTGAAGGAGAATTTAAATCATCAGTCATATTCAATACGATGGTCAGCTGCAAGCACAATGAAGCGTTCGCCACGTGCACGTCCAACCAGTGTTAAATTCGCCTCCTTAGCCAAATCAACGCCCCAGGCTGTAAATCCTGAGCGAGAAACCAAGATAGGTATCCCCATTTGGACTGTTTTTATTACCATCTCACTAGTAAGCCGGCCAGTCGTGTAGAACATTTTATCATCACCGCTTATATTATTGAGAAACATATACCCGGCTATCTTATCGACAGCATTGTGCCTCCCAACATCTTCCATAAAAAGAATAGGAATTGAATCTTTGCATAAAACACAACCATGAATAGCACCAGCCTCAAGATATAAACTGGGGGCCATATTTATACTTTTTAATACTGCGTATAAAGCAGATGTTTTTAGTTTTACATTAGGAGAAAGGCTTACAGAATCAAATTTTTCCATCAAATCGCCAAATACAGTTCCCTGTGCACAACCAGAAGTTAATGTTTTTTTTCTCAACTTATTTTCATAATTTGTTTTTTTATTTGTCCTAACAATAACAGTTTCAATATCTTCCTCATATTCCACGCTCAAGATCTCGTCATTGTCTTTAAGCATATTCTGATTTACAAGATATCCAACGGCGAGAAACTCTGGATAATCACAAATTGACATCATTGTAACAATTTCTTGGCTATTTAGAAAAAGCGTAAGAGGACGTTCAACTGTAACGGAAGTTATAACCTTTTTTTCATCTTGATCCTTTCCGCCAACTTTTTCTGTAAGTCGGCCGTCCGTTGGATCGGGCTTAATCAAAAATCTTTCACTCGCCCCCATTTTACTCCCCTAGGTAGGTAATAGGCTTAAAATCAAGCATATCTATAACCTATATTTAATCTTCTCAAGTCTTAAAAGATTTAGTGTTCGTAAATTAGACAAACTATCCATGAAATAGATTAAAGTTATTTATAACACTGAATCAAATCTTTCTAACACCCCTTATCTTCCAGCAAGTTTATATAAATACATGACAAATTCAATTTCTGGGGTTATCTTAGATCCGAACCGTTATGCATGAATGTGCAACACGCGGACGAGAAAAGGTTAGGTAGAATAACAATGTCTAAATTAATTGACCCTTTTGGACGCACAGTATCTTACTTACGAGTGTCAGTGACCGATCGTTGTAATTATCGTTGTAAATATTGCATGTCTGAAAACATGGATTTTCTACCAAAATCAAACTTACTAACATTAGAAGAATTAGAAAGAATTTGCACTGCTTTCATTAGGCGGGGCGTGGATAAAATACGCCTAACAGGCGGAGAGCCTCTGGTTCGCCGAAACGTTATGACCTTAATAAAAAGCCTTGGACAATACGTCAAAGAAGGTAAACTCAAGGAACTGACTTTAACAACAAATGGTAGTCAATTAGCAAAATATGCTCAACAACTTTCCGATTTTGGTGTTAAACGGATAAATGTTTCGCTCGACTCGTTAAACCCGGAAAAATTTCAATTAATCACCCGGTGGGGCAAACTAGATGATGTAATCAGTGGATTAGAAGCGGCAAAGAAAGCTGGACTAGAAATAAAAATTAATACAGTTGCCCTGAAGAATTTTAATGAGGGCGAGGTTAATGACATCATTTCTTGGTGCGGGTCACAAGGATTTGATCTGACTTTCATTGAGACAATGCCTATGGGTAAGATTGATGAGAACCGGGTGGATCAATATCTGCCTCTCTCAACACTAAAAAAGAAAATTGAAAATAACTGGACCCTCCAAAAAACAAGCCACAAAACGGGTGGGCCTGCAAATTACTCGTTAATAAAAGAAACTGGAAAACATATTGGTTTTATTACGCCATTAACCCATAATTTTTGTGAAAGTTGCAATCGAGTAAGATTAACGTGTACGGGTAAACTTTTCATGTGTTTAGGGCAAGAGAATGAAAAAGATCTTTTGAACCCTATTAGGGCGAGCGAAGGAGACGAACTCCTAATGGCGGCGATCGATGAAGCAATTGGAAACAAACCAAAGGGTCATGATTTTGTTATAGACCGTGTTGAAACAATGCCTGCCGTTTCAAGACATATGAGCGTAACCGGCGGTTAACCGAGGTAGGGCTGGTACAGCTTTCTGCATCGTTATGGTTATGCAAGAAAAATCGAAAACATATTAAAGAGAAATGATGAAATTCAACTCAATAGCGTTACTTGCTGATAAGCATCCTCCTGCTCAAGAAGCCATCAATAATTTGAAGGCCACTTATAAATATGTTCCGCCTGAAGAAGCGGACATAATCGTAGCCCTTGGTGGCGATGGTTTTATGTTATCGACCGTTCACCAATATATGGAGAAGGGCACGCCAATCTTTGGAATGAACCTTGGTACTGTTGGATTTCTAATGAACAAATATAATGACGAATCTTTGCTAGATCGACTTTCAAAAAGCGAGCCAATTGAATTACACCCCCTTGCTATGAAAGCCAAAACAATAGAGGGAAATGAATATCACGCACTTGCAATAAACGAGGTCTCTTTACTCAGAGAATCGCGTTTAGCTTCAAAGATTAGAATCATCATTGATGACGTAGAAAGAATGGAAGAATTAATTTGTGATGGCATCTTAATTTCCACGTCAGCGGGCAGTAGCGCTTACAACCTATCGGCCTACGGTCCCATCATTCCTCTTGGAACAGGCTTATTAGCACTTACTCCTATAAGTCCTTTCCGTCCGCGTCGATGGAGAGGGGCTTTATTACCAGAAAACACCGTAGTTAGATTTGAAGTTCATGACCCAGAAATTCGGCCTGTCAGTGCCGCAGCCGATTTTACTGAAATAAGAAATGTTATCAGTGTTGAGGTCAAACAGGAAACCAACCTATTTCCTAAGATTCTCTTTGACCCGGAACATAATCTAGAAGAGCGAATTCTAAAAGAACAATTTTTGTCCTAGAGATTTATAGCTACAAATCAAAAAGTAATTATTCACTCCTTGAAAAGCCAAAATATGAAGTTTGATTTATATGCAAAATATAATGCAATAAAAATAAATTTGTTTCTACTCTTTAAAACCGCAACAATTGGGTTAATAGGCTCCTTAATCTTCGTTTATTTACAATTGCCCTTACCCTGGTTGCTTGGAGCTCTCTTAACAACCACTTCCACTGCTATGTTGGGACAAAAAATCTGGGTTCCAAATTGGCTCCGCATGATTTGCCTATTGATACTTGGTGCTTTATTTGGGAGTTCTGTCTCACCCGATTTTTTAGATGACTTTCTTACTTTGATTCCAAGCATTATCGCG
The DNA here is from genome assembly GCA_964639965.1 of uncultured Rhodospirillaceae bacterium. GTDB lineage: Bacteria > Pseudomonadota > Alphaproteobacteria > Rhodospirillales > UBA2165 > TMED23. The sequence goes on along the minus strand of CAZXGI010000033.1, from coordinate 3,120 downwards.
GTGACAGCTTATGTTTTATTAGTTATGCCTCCGATTATACTTTACCTAATGAAAATTGTTAAACTCGACCTTGTTACAGCATATTTTGCATCAGCACCGGGTGGCGTTTTACCCATGACTTTTATAGGAAAAGAAATGGGTGGCGATGCAAAAGTTATTTCACTTATGCAAAGTGCGCGTATCATCCTAACAGTGCTGATCATTCCTATATCCTACACTTTATTTGCCGGATATATTCCTTCAGGCGAAATTGGCAGCGGGGGTTCTTTTTCGACAATCGATCCTATCAGCGGCTTAGTTCTGCTAACTATATCGGTCATAGGATTTTTCGTTGTCCGACCGCTGAAAATTCCCACTCCCTCATTAATGGGGCCAATGATTGCTGTTTCTTTAATTTCATTGCTTGGATACAAAACTGCCGAAGTACCAGATTCACTAGTCGCAATTGCTCAATGTTTAATAGGATCATCTTTAGGGGCTATGTTCAATGGTATTAAACCAAAAATGGTAACCCGTATACTTTTCCATGGGACTTTAACATCTATGTTCATGATAATTTTTGCCGTTGGAACTGCAATGGTTACGTTTCATTTAACTGAAATTCCAACCAAAGCACTGATATTGGCTTTTGCTCCTGGCGGATTTGCAGAAATGGCTTTGGTTGGTTTCGCACTTGGTATTGACGTAGCATTTGTCGCGATCCATCAATTAACTCGTTATTTTTTTGTAATATTGATCCTACCAATTATTTATAAGTCTTTCAGGTAAAGCCTAGGAATGATCTGAGCCCACTGCCTCAGAAACACTAGTGATGCGATCTTTTTTTAGCAGTAAAGCAAGTTCCTTAGCAATCAATAGGGCAATTTTAGGTCCTTGATAAACCATCGCAGAGTATAGTTGAACTAAAGAAGCTCCGGCTTTTATTTTTTCATAAGCTTGGGCACCGGTCGATATGCCACCTACACCAATTAACGGAATTTTGCCTTCAGTCAAACGATACATTGTGCGCAAAAGATCTGTAGACATCTCAAAAAGTGGTTCACCACTCAATCCACCTCTTTCGGACCTATTTTTATTTTTTAGTGTAGCCGGTCGCTCAATCGTTGTATTCGATACTATTATACCATCAATTTTTGTTTCAATAGCCACTTCTGCGATGTCAATTATTTCACTTCCATCTAAATCTGGAGCCATTTTCATCAAAATGGGTGGGCTTTTGTTAGAATTTTCTCTGGCCAGGATAACCGACTCTAACAATTTTCTGAGTTTTATCCGTGACTGAAGATCGCGTAATCCCGGCGTATTTGGGGAGGAAATATTGATTGCAAGATAGCTCGCATAGTCTGACAAAGCATTTACCCCAACAACAAAGTCAGATAAATCGTCTGCAGTATTTGCATTCTTTCCAATATTTACGCCGACCACACCATTCCCATGTTGATTACGCCAACGTTCTATATTCTTGGTATAATAATCTAGTCCCTTGTTGTTAAAACCCAGTCTATTAATAAAACCTAAATCTTCTGGTAATCTAAACATTCGAGGTTTATCATTACCCTTCTGTGGTATAGGTGTTACGGTGCCTGTTTCAACAAACCCAAATCCTAAATTTAATAACGATTTGAATACTTCAGCGTTCTTATCAAATCCCGCAGCCAAGCCTATAGGTGTAGGAAACTCCATACCCCACAACTTAGATTTGAGTATGGGATCTGGCTTTTCCAAATATCGTGGAGAAAAACCGAGTTTTAATGAAATAAGCGCCAGAGAATGGGCGCGTTCAGCATCCAAACAAAATAACAATGGCGCTACGATAGACGCGTAGACTTTCAATCTGGCCCCACTTACAGAGACTTTTTAGAATCTAATATTACCAGAGCGACAACAAACTGCTTATGTCATACCTTCAATGGTTATCGGATCCGATTTTAAATGTGAGAAATTCATATAGCCGAGTTTACTATAGATGTCCACTTTATTGGACAAATACCGCATCCAGCTATTTACCAGAACTAATTAGGGTTCCCAAAAGTTGAGCAATAAGCGCCCAATTTAACCTGCCGTAAATCCGCCATCAATATACATAACTTGGCCTGTACAGAAATCTGAAGCAGGTGATAGTAGGTATAATGCCATGCCTATTAAATCATCAACTTCACCTAATCTGCCTAGTGGAATCCGAGACAGTGACCGAGCTTTAGTCGCCTGACCAAGTTCATCTTCACCGTACATCCAAGCCGTAAGATTAGACCGAAATACGGTTGGCGCTATTGCATTCACAGTAGTCCCATATTTTGCCCATTCGGTGGCTAGCACTCGGGTCAAGGCATCAGTAGCCCCTTTGGAAGCACAATAACCAGTATAACCAGAAATATTTCCATGACGACCTCTAACAGATGACATCAAAAGTGTTTTTCCCTTGATATCATTTTCAATCCAATAAGAACCAACAGCTTTAGCCATAAACCAGGCGCCTCTGACATTGGCATCCATAACATCTTGCCAATCTTGGTATTCTAATTCGTGAATAAAACCGGCTTTATTATATCCAGATCCGATAGCAAGCATTTTTATAGAACCAAAATTATCCAGTGCTGCGTCCCTCATAACCTCGGCATCGTCCATGCTGTCGGGCCGCCGGACTATATAAGCTGCTTTTCCACCGACCTCTGTACAATCTTTTTTCACGGATTTAAGCTCTTTTTCATTGCCGGAGGCCAACAAAACATTTGCCCCTTGAGCTGCTAATGTAATCGCAATACCACGTCCAAATGCTCCCGATGCACCCGTTACAATTGCTGTCTGCCCTGAAACATCAAACATCTTACTTGGTTTTTTCATCCACTCAGTAACTTTACCAATTTCGTTATCAGTCATTTTGCGCACCTATTTTGCTTATATTCCTTTTTCAAATCTGAACTTTTGCTTAGGATCTATGGCTGCAAGAATGCGAATTCCACATCCATCACCGCCTTTCCACCGCCAAGGAAAACACATAAAAGTACAACGTTTTCCTGTAATTTTATTCAAATCACCACCAACATTTTCTATCCCAGGAATACCCCCACCAATCATTAAGGTTTTGTGACCTGATTCCCAATCTGGAAAATCTTCCTTCGG
>CAZXGI010000032.1:23343-27956 GCA_964639965.1 uncultured Rhodospirillaceae bacterium | reverse complement strand
GGAATAACAGGCAACCCATATTTACGGGCGAAATCTAAATCCCTTTGATCATGCGCGGGACAGCCGAAAACGGCTCCAGTGCCATATTCCATTAAAACAAAATTGGCCACGTAAACAGGTAGCGTTTTCTCCTTAATTAACGGGTGTTTAACCGTTAGATTAGTATCAAAACCCTTTTTTTCTGCAGTTTCTATTGCGGCTTCACTTGTTCCAAGTTTTTCACACTCTGCAATAAATTCAGCCAGACCAGCATTTTCGTTTTCCAGCCGTTTAGCTAGCGGATGATTTGCTGATATGGCACAGAAAGATGCACCAAACAAGGTATCTGCACGTGTCGTAAAAACCTCGATGCATTCGTCTCGACCGCTTACGTGAAATTCTATTCTCATGCCCTTCGATCGGCCAATCCAATTTTCCTGCATAAGGCGAACTCTTTCCGGCCACCCTTTTAGCTTTTTGACGGATGCCAACAAATCGTCCGCGAATTCTGTTATTTTGAGAAACCACTGGGTTAATTGTTTCCGCTCAACCTGTGCACCTGACCTCCAGCCCTTTCCATCAATGACTTGTTCGTTAGCTAGGACCGTGTTTTCCACTGGATCCCAGTTAACCCACGATTTTTTTCGATATGCCAATCCCGCCTTTATAAAATCTAGAAACATTTTTTGTTCATGTGCATAGTAATCTGGCGAGCATGTTGCGAGCTCCCGGGTCCAATCATATGATAACCCCATTGACATTAACTGTTGTCGCATTGTCCCAATATTCTGTTTGGTCCAGTCAGCGGGGGCAACCTTGTTGGCAATGGCCGCATTTTCAGCTGGCAAGCCAAAGGCATCCCAACCCATTGGATGAAGGACGTTATAACCTCGTGCGCGTTTGTAGCGAGATACGAGGTCGCCAAGAGTGTAGTTTCGAACGTGACCCATATGGATACGGCCAGAAGGGTAGGGAAACATTTCTAGCACATAGTATTTGGGTAAGGCACTATCTTCTGACACTTCAAAAGCTTTGCTTTCCCGCCATTTTTTTTGCCAACGGGCCTCGGATTCTTTGAAATTATAACGCGTCATAAGGATTTATTCGGCACGCCGACCTCTAAATTGACGGGCCCTCATAAGGATAGCATCTTCCAGCTTCGTGGCAGTTCCAGCCTGAACCACGGCATCTTTCCAGCTGTTTTCACCGGTTCTTACTTGTCTAAAAACTGAAACTCTAACGCCATCTGCTCTTAATGTCCTGTCTAAAATATATATGTTCATTTTAAATCGTTCATTAGGAACATTTGGCGGGGAATACCAGTCTGTGAGGATTACGCCGCCAAAAGGATCTGCGGATAGAATGGGCCAGACGGACATTGTGTCAAGTGTTGCACGCCATAAAAAGGCATTCACGCCAATTGAGCCTCCCTCTCTGGCAGCCCTCCCCCCTTTTGTTTCGTCGTCGAACAGGTCAATCCCTCCAGGCCCAAAGATAGTCTCCCTTTCAACCTCTTCAACAGGGTCGGGATCTGGAAAATCTATTCCGGCGCAGGCCCCTAAACACAGCGCCAAGAACAATAAGCCAATGAATATGGTAATTCTGTTGTTTTTCATGTCGGCTCCGGTCCGGTGACAATAGTCGGTGATAGGCAATAATTACTTCAATAGCGAGGCTTTTTATTGCATACCACTAAAAAGAGATCTTTAAACTAGCGTTTTATATCTTAGAATTAAACAATATCCCAGTAAAATAAAAATCCGAAGAAAATAAAATTCTGCGCAGGCCCCCCCTTATTTTATTCCATAATAAAAATAGATCAATTATGGCAATGAAAACGGGACAAAACAGCCCAAATGTGTCACATTAATATAACATTTAGAAAATATTCAGGTCTTTTGCCCTGAAACATGTGATATAAAAGTAACACGCGCCAAATAATGTGTTAATTTAGCAGTTCTGGCGTTGACCTACGGCCTCTTTTGCGGGTATTACACGGATACGAAATTTTCCAGTTATTTTTGTTTATGGGCAATGGTATGTCCGGGGCTGGGAAGTAATGAGGAGTAAATTTATGAAAAAATCACTTTTTTTAACTACTGCACTTGTTGCAGCTGGTTTTATGACCCTCGGAGCGACCGACGTCGCCGCTGCAGGTAAGAAAGGTAAGATGGGTATTACTGGTACTTACAAAGCATTGGCAGGTTACGCAAAGCAGCAAGGTGCTTATGAAAACCTTCAGACAGGTACGAGCCGTACTAGTTATAATACCATTGACTTTAAAACGGATTCCGAAGTCCATTTTAAAGCCTCCCACGTCACAGATGGCGGCCTTAAGGTTGGCGTCTTTGTTGAACTTGAGACAGATCAAGCTTCGACAGCAACCATTGACGGTTCTGGTGTTACCATTGGTGGCGGTTTCGGTACTGTCATGATTGGTAATTCGGCTCACGCTGCGGCTATTATGAATGTTAACGCCCCTGGCGTTGGCGCCGTGGGATTGACTGGTCCTGATCTTGCTTCATGGGTTCTTGCTCCAGCAGCCGTTCCTATGGGAGCTGCGGGCACAAGTATTGGTGGCCGTGATGACATGAAACTCCGTTGGGTTTCTTCATCTTTCTCCGGGTTTACAATTGGTGGTAGTTATACGCCTTCGCAAACTTCCGGTGGCAACATGGCTGCAAACGGCGGTAATGCCGGTACTGAAGTCGCCGTTGCGGACGCTGCTGTCAAGTACTCCGGAAAAATGGGTGCTTCTACCGTTTCTGCTAACTATGCAATGTGGTCGACCGATGCCGGCACAGCCTCAGTTGATGGTTGGTCTGCGGGTGCTTCTACAACATTTGGAGCATTCACAGTTGGCGCTTCCTACAAAGATGTAGAATCAACAGGCAAAACTGCTGCTGGAGTATCAGTTAGCACAACCTCTACTAGTTCTTCCGAGGAAGCTGTTGGTGTTGGCGCCGTATGGAAGCAAGGCAAGATGCAACTTTCACTCGGTTACTTCAATAGTTCTATGCCAAGAGCTACTGCTACTGCTGGTGATGACGAAGCCACAAAATGGGTACTTGGAGCTGACTATGCTATGGGACCTGGTGTTAACTTCGTAGGTACTGTAGCAAGCGTTAAGTGGGACGACGAAGCGAATACAAACACAGCTAATAACAACAAAGGTGTTGCTGTTATAGGTGGTGTTAAGATCGCGTTCTAAAGTCTTATAACTTAAACGAGAAATTAGAGGGGGGGGGCGATATTTCGCCCCCCCCTTTTTCTATGTGAATTGATTATTCAGCAATAGCACTAATTCCGGCAATACCGATAGCCGGGCTGTTTAATAACTGGGCCGCATTTGCATTGTTAATGCCCCCCAAGGCATATATTGGGGTTGGTGTAGACGAGGCTAATTTTTGAAACCTGGAAATACCGAGGGCTTCTTGATTGGGATGGCTTTCGGTTTTAAAAATTGGCGAAACCATCACGGCGTCGACGGGTAAATCCCGGCATTTCATTAGTGTGCTATGGGAGTGTGCAGAAGCAGTTAATATCTTATTGGGCCGTCTGCTCCACATTCTAACCTTTAAGGGGCACGCCAATAGTTTATATTCTGGAAGATGCAACCCGTCCGCATCGAGTTTGCATGCGAGTGAATAACTTCCCGCGACAATAAACAAGATCTTTTTCTTTTGACAAACTCGCTTAACCTTTAATCCTAATTTAAACCTTGATTTTGTATTGTAATGGCGAAAAACAATGCCACATTTGGGATCTAATTTCTTTATTGATTGTATTGGGTTTGGTCCCCTCAAATCGTCGGTCATCAATATTGTTGGGGGCAGTTCTATGGTGCCAACTTTTGAATTAAGTAGACGCGCAACTTTTGGCAGGGATCTTGAATTCATGATAGTTAATTTCGCATATTTAAAACAGAGCCAGCACATAAAATGATATCTAAAGAAACAATTGACCAAAATTTAAAGGATGTTGAAAGCTCTATTATTGAAGCAGAGAAAAATAACAGCCGGCTTCCAAATTCTGTGAATTTAGTTGCGGTATCTAAAACCAAGGCACCAGAGTTAATAACAGCAGCATTAAACGCTGGTCACCGTAGATTCGGTGAAAATCGTGTCCAGGAAACAAAAACTAAATGGATAGACTTGAAAAAAAATTTTCCGGATGTTCAATTACACTTAATAGGACCCCTTCAAACAAATAAAGCAGGACTGGCGGTAAGTCTTTTTGATGTAATTGAGACGATCGATAGACTTAAGCTTGCCAAGGCAGTGGCTCGACAAATGAGCGAAATTGGTCGACGTCCTGATTGTTTTATTCAAGTAAATACAGGCAAAGAACCACAAAAGGCTGGGGTTTTTCCCGAAGATACCGGTAGTTTTATAAAACAATGCAGGTCAAAATTACAACTTCCTATAACGGGGTTAATGTGTATACCGCCGACAGATGAGGAGCCGGCCTTACATTTTGGGTTGTTGCGCGAAATTGCTGAACGGAATAATATTAAAGAATTAAGTATGGGCATGAGTGCCGATTATAAAATAGCCATCCAATTTGGGGCGACTTATGTACGTATTGGTACAGCTGTTTTTGGTCCCCGAGCGGATTAGTATTAAAGTTTATTT
>CAZXGI010000032.1:8253-23243 GCA_964639965.1 uncultured Rhodospirillaceae bacterium | reverse complement strand
GGAATTGTCACTTTTTTATTATAATTAACATGTGTGGGGTCGTCGCACCACGCATCATTTGGTTTTAAAGGAGCTATAGTTAGGCTTGTTTTTGGTGATTCAAGTCGATCGGGGCGATAGAAAATTTCACGAATTACAAATGTTCCGGCGGGGGTCGCGCCATCCCCTTCCATTTTTTCCACGGCCACTCCGGATTCACCGAGGGCGCATTTGTACGATTTGTTTTTAAAAGTTAGTGAACCGGAGGGACTAACGGTTATCAGGTTTTTGTTTTTCATCTGGAGGCTTTTCTAACTTTTAAGCTGTGAATTCTGGTTTATACATATTAAATAAACCCAGCAATTTTCCATTTTCTATAGAAGAGATGTTTTATTGTAAGCGCTTGTAACACTTTCACCTAGCATATTCTCTTTTGACTTATGATTTTCCAGTGCGTTGGTGCTTACGCGGTCTTCAATTTGGTCAATTAATATTTTCTGCAATAAATAATTATGGTTATCACGTTTTGTTTTAAAATTATCTGTTAATAGATCACCAACAAAACTATTTTTCAAATGATACGAGTTCGTCCTTGTTATAGATAAAAAATTTATTTCGTTTGCTGAGCTAACTTGGGTTGGGGCCTTGTTTTTTGTATTATTGCTGCCGGCTGAATTTAGGACATGCTCACCAATATCCTTACCTGTGTTATATTCAACCAACAAATCAATTGCTGATGCAATTGCTCCAAGTGGGCCTCCATATATTGCACTTCCCGCAAATTTGCTGGCGGGATCAATTTTATCGCCAGTTATTTTTCTATATAAGGTTGAAATTACCGGAATGTGTTGGAGAGGATTAATTATATCAAGAAAGTCCAAAAACGTAATGCCATCATCACCTAAAACATTAAAGCTTTTTTGGTTTTCATTCAGTTTGTTGTTTTTTAAACTAACTGTAGTTTGTGTATCAGGAATCCCTGGTTTAAAGGGTATTGTTTCAGAAAATGTGATGTTTTGTGCCAATGCATTTCTCCCTATAATAACTGTTTAAGTGTATCTAGAATTTATCAAGCAATTCTAATGCCAAACCTATAAACCATGGTTCACTTAATTTTCTGATCGCTTTATAAGGGAGTAATTATCAAATAATACAACGGTATCAAATTTTATAAATTCAAAATTTAATATAGAACTTGTAAACTAAAAAATTTCAATAGATCTTATTCGGAACGTGTGTAAGTAAAAAACTTATTGGTTAAAATAGTCGTATAGTATGTAGTAAAACTTAGGGTTTTGGCATGACGGAAGTTAAGAAAATTTTAATTGTTAATGTCGACAAAGATTTGCAGGAAATGTTGATTGAACAATTAGAAACCCACGCAGAATTTATGGTCCAAGGTGTCGACAATGAACAGGATGCATTATCTAAAACGTCGGCGCAATACCATGACATTATTCTTATGGATATCGAATTGGGCGATGTTGATGGTCGTGATGTTTGCCGGAAGATGCGGGAAAAGGGTGTTAATTCTCCTATTGTAATGATGTCTAAGTCTGAAAATGATACCGACACTATTTTAGGCTTTGATGCAGGTGCGAACGATCATGTTATCAAGCCCTTTAAAATCAATGCTTTATTGGCGCGTCTTAGGGCGCGCATCCGCGAAGCAGAACAAAGTCAACACGCTGTATTTCAAATTGGGCCTTACAGTTTCCGACCGTTAGATAAACTAATGGAGAACAATCTTAACAAACAAAGAATTCGTTTGACGGAAAAAGAGACAGCTATTGTTAAGTTTTTATATCTAGCTAGCGACCACGTTGTATCTCGCGACACTCTCTTAGAGGAAGTTTGGGGGTATAATTCTGGGGTTACAACACACACACTTGAAACACATGTATATAGGTTGCGTCAGAAAATTGAAGAAGACCCTTCGAATGCGTTAATTTTGATTACCGAACCGAAGGGCTATAGATTAAATCGATAAGGTACAACTGCTATGGTTTTAATGTAACTGTTACAGGAATATGATCTGATGGCTTGTCCCACCCCCGAGCTTTCTGATAAATATCTACAGCAGCTATTTTTTCCTTGAGAGGTTCAGACACCCATATATGATCCAATCGACGCCCACGATTATTTACGGTCCAATCTTTTGAACGATAACTCCACCATGTAAAAATAGCTTCTTCTGGAGGAATTTTTTCTCGAACTGCATCAACCCAGTGTCCCGCTAATTGGAGTTTTTTTAATGCTTCCACCTCAACGGGTGTATGAGAAACCACTTTTAAAAGTTGTTTGTGTGACCAAACGTCGGTTGGTAATGGCGCAATATTTAAGTCGCCTACCAAGACACTATTTTTTTGATTTGAATGCATACTTCGTTGCCAAGCTGCCACCTCTTTTATGAATTGTAGCTTATGGGCAAACTTTTCATTCTTTTGGGGGTCAGGAATATCCCCACCAGCAGGGATATAAAAGTTATGTAATTCAATAGGTCTGAAAGACCTAGTCTTTATAGTGGCATATATATGCCGGCAATCGTTTTTTTGACACCATTCTCTTGTTTTAATTTTTGTTAGTGGCCATTTAGATAAAATCGCTACACCGTTATAACCTTTCATGCCGGTGACAGCTTGATGGGGGTAACCAAACTCTGCAATATCTTTAGCTGGAAATAACTTATTGACCACCTTAATTTCTTGCAAACAAATAACGTCAGGGCAAACTTTTTTAATAATGCGATTTAAGCTTGATAAGCGAAGGCGCACGCTATTAATGTTCCAGGTGGTAATTTTCATTTTTCAATAGCCTTAAGGTTTTCTTTAGATTGATTTGAAAAGTAATTACATTAAACTAATTTTTTTGAGCTGGGTCTTTAAATTCAAATAGAGTTGGATTAATTTGTTTTGGGCGTTCTGTTTTGATAAGAGCGACCGTGGTTTTAATTCCTTGCGCATCTGTAATGACCCATTTTTTAAGTGCGAGAGGTGTGTCTGAGAAAACCAATGTAATGCTGCCTTGTTCGGGGTTTTTGGACTTGGCTAAGGACACGGCGAGTTTTTTCGCTCCTCGTGAGAATTTAGTCACAGTTAGGCCGTTCTCTATTTTTACTTTTTCTTCAACCAAAAACCCAATCGGCGTATTTTCTAGCCAAATATGTGTAACCTGTTCTAATTTTTTGTCTATATACCTGAGAAAATATCCATCAGAAACTATTAAAATAGGACTTGGTGGATCATATTCAAATCGGATTTTTCCTGGGCGTGCCATAAGCAATTGACCGGTTGCAATGGCACCGTTTGAAGCCACTTGCAAGAATTCGGCGCGTAAGTTTTTTATTTCGTTAAGATAGGCTTCAATGCGAAGTAGATCTTTTCTGTCTTCTGGGTTTAATTTTAAGGAGCTAGGTTCTGATGCGGATACATAAGATGCGAGTAACGAAAAAATAACAATTATCAAAGTTAGTAGTTTAGACAATGGTATGTCACCTAAGCTTAACTGAAATTGGGAACTTAAAAATATATTATTGATTTACCAACAAATTTCACGAAGGTAAACCAAGTCAACATTTAAGTATTAGACATCTACATTATTGATTGCCAATAAGCACTTCACGGCGTCCCACACGATCAGCCTTGCCAATAATTTCTTGGGCTTCCATCTGCTCTATAATTCGAGCGGCTCTATTATAACCTATCTGAAGGCGACGCTGAATCAGGCTGGTAGACGCTTTTCCCTCCTGAGCTACAATTGCAACTGCTTCGTCGTATAGTTTGTCATTACCATCTGAACTAATACCTCCGGATAACTTGGAATCTTCCTCAATATCTTTGGTAACCGCGTCAACATAAGTTGGATTTCCTTGGTCCTTTAAACAATTCACTATTTGTTCCACTTCATCGTCACTAACAAAGGGACCATGAACACGTGTGATTTTTCCACCACCAGCCATGTAAAGCATGTCTCCCTGGCCAAGCAATTGCTCGGCACCTTGCTCGCCGAGTATTGTTCTGCTGTCAATTTTTGAAGTTACTTGGAAACTAATTCTGGTTGGGAAGTTTGCTTTGATTGTTCCGGTTATTACGTCAACAGATGGACGTTGTGTGGCCATAATTAAATGAATACCTGCGGCTCGTGCCATTTGTGCTAGTCTTTGAATTAGTGCCTCTATATCTTTTCCAGCAACCATCATAAGGTCGGCCATTTCATCCACGACAATTACGATCAGTGGCAAAGGATCACTACTAAGGGGCTGGTCCTCGTAAATTGGCATTCCAGTTTCATCAAAGCCGGTTTGTATGCGGCGGGTTAAGTTTTCTCCTTTTTGTAAAGCCTCTTTTAAGCGGGCGTTATAACCTGTAATGTTTCTCACACCTAGTTGAGACATTAATCTATATCGATCTTCCATTTCCCTAACAGCCCATTTTAAAGCGGTTACAGCTGTGCGGGGTTCCGTGACGACTGGCGACAACAGGTGGGGTATATCATCATAGACAGATAATTCTAACATCTTTGGGTCTACCATAATAAACTTACATTCATCAGGGTTTAGACGAAAGAGTAGGGAACAAATCATAGTATTAATTGCCACCGATTTACCGGACCCTGTTGTTCCTGCTATTAACAGGTGTGGCATACGGGCAAGGTCTACCACACAGGGCGAGCCGCCAATATCTTTACCTAGCACTAATGGGAGCCCTAAATTTGCTTTTTCATATGCTGCTGACGCTAAAATTTCCCGAAAAAAAACAGTGTGTCTTTTAATATTTGGCAACTCTATTCCAATGACTGAATGTCCAGGTACTACCGCAATCCTAACAGACAACGCCGACATTGAACGGGCAATGTCGTCAGACAGTCCGACCACTCGAGATGTTTTTGTTCCAGGCGCAGGTTCTAATTCATAAAGCGTTACAACAGGGCCTGGCCTTACATTTACTATCTCTCCCTTAATCCCAAAATCCTTTAGAACACTCTCTAATAGCTCGGCATTTTGAGCTAAGGCATCTTTATCCGCATCGTTTATTTTAATGGTTGCTGGAGGGGCCTCTAGAAGATCTAATGGTGGTAGTTGAAAAATATCGGAAACAGACAAATTAAATGATCCTTGCCCGGCATTTTTCGCGCGAGCGCCGGCGGCCACTGTTTTGGTATTCTCTACAACCGCTGGTTTTTTTGATTTTTTTATTACGGTATTGGGATCACCAGAATTGCCAGAAAGGATAACAACATCATTGGTTTGAGAAGAAAGTTCCTTTTTCTTTTCAACAACACCAAATGTGGGCTCTATTCTTTCTTTTAGTGCTTTTGCTTGGTGGGTTATAGAAATCATCCCTCGCCATATTGAAGTGTTTGTTTTAATTATTGCACCCCCTAAGGTATGCCATTCGTTACGGTCCAAGCCAGTGGCATAAATTAAGATCGCCAAACCAGAAAAACTACTTAGAAAAATAACTAGTACATCATCATGTGAGAAACCCAGAGGTTTAAGTGTTGCAATTATTTGGAGAAACAACGTATGACCGGCAACGCCGCCAATGCCAGAATTTAATGGCCATGTTTCTGGGGGGGTAATAATGGAAACAGCAATTGATGTTAAAATTAAACCAGCAATTAAGGCTAAAATGCGAAACCAGATGAAATGTATTCCCTTTTTACTTAAAAAGCGCCAACCCCAAGCACAAAATATTAGGCCGGGAAGGATCCCAACAACCCCAAAAATTTGTAATGCTAAATCGGCTAAATACGAACCAACCAACCCAAATAAATTTTTTGCTGGTCCGCTAGTTGAACTATTCAGGGAAGGATCGGAGGGGTGGTAGCTAAGAACAGAAAGAATTAGCATTAAGCAAAGCACAAATAGTAGTATACCAATAAACTCTTTTGCCCGCATTCCCAACAACTTGATAAAACGCTCGGGAAACAATCGAGGCAATACCCCAAAGATTGATGTTGTTTTATTTGTTTCGTGATTTGTTATGGGTGGTGATTGTGCCATGTTTTTAATTTACATAGACTTTGTTTAAAGATAGTTAATGACCGATCGCAAGCCTTTGATTTTAATCTATTCTTTAGTTGTGTTGTGTAATTCGAACACCATGCAATTGTGATTATTACAATATCAGTTTTTTATAATATTTCGGTAATCCGAACTAGAGCTTCTTTAATGAATTCTGGTTTTTGAACTAGCGCTATTCGAATGAATTTTGAACCCGGGTTTTGGCCCGATACATCATTACGAGCTAAGTAACAGCCCGGTATTACGCGAACACCGGCTTTTTCCCAGAGTACGGATGCGGCGTTTTCACCATTCCCAACGTTTAGCCATATGTAAAAACCCCCAGCTGGCCGATAGTAGTCAAATTTTCCCATTAGCACTTTGTCGGCACAATCAAATTTTTGGCGATACAGCTCTCGGTTTTTTTCAACATGTTTTTTATCTCGCCACAATGCTGCGGAAGCGGCTAATAGCGGACCCGGAATGGATGCCCCACCATAGTTACGTAGTGTTTTAAATTTTTGAATCAAATCTTGATCACCGGCCACAAAACCTGATCTGATCCCCGGCGCACTCGAGCGTTTGGAAAGGGATTGAAAAACAAGGATATTTTTATAATAACTGCCTAAAGCTTGGGACGCTTCAAGTCCCCCTGGCGGCTTAATTTTGTCATATATCTCCGCATAACATTCATCAATTGCTAATACAAAATTATATTTCTGGGCTAATAATATAGCATTTTTTAGATATTTTAAGCTTGCGATTGCTCCCTGGGGGTTTGATGGGGTGCATAAAAACGCCAATGCTGTGCGTCGCAATGTTTCTGGGCTAAGTGATTGAAAATCTGGTAAAAAACCGGTTTCCGCCGTTGCTGACATATAAATAGGCTTTGCGCGGTTCATTAAAGCGGCTCCAATGTAGACTTGATAAAATGGGTTGGGGATTAACACAATAGGTTGTCGCCGGTATTTTTTTGGCGGAATAGAAATGGCGCCAGCCATATAAAGAGCTTCTCTGGTGCCAGAAACCGCGATGATATTTTTTGTGGAACTAATGTTACGAGGGTTTAAACCGTAGCGCTGAACCAGCCAGTCTTTAATGGCACTTAATAATTCTGGTGACCCCGCGATAGGGGGGTATTTGGCCCATTGGTCGGCGTGTTTATTAATTGTTTTCATTAAAATAGAGGGGGGTGGGTGTTGAGGTTCACCTAAAGACATTACCATTGGTGTTTTGTGTTTAGGGGCCTCAATGTTTTTTAATAAATCTCTTAATCGATCAAAAGGATAATCTACTAATTTATCAAGATTTGTATTGTGCATCTGTTTAATCGCTATAAAAATTTGGCCCCACATTAATGTGGGGCCATAAAACAGTTATCATTTTAACCTTATACGCTTATTTTCACAAGCGATGATGGGCTATAAGTTAAATTGCCTCTTCTCCGTGCTCTCCTGTTCGTATTCTGATAGCATCGGCTAGTTCGTGAACAAATATTTTCCCATCGCCGATATTATCCGTATTAGCTTCATTTTGGATCGTTTCTATTACGTTATTGGCCAGTGCATCACTGATAGCGACCTCTAATTTAATTTTTGGGACAAAATTTATTGCATATTCGGCACCTCGGTAAATTTCAGTATGGCCCTTCTGTCTACCAAACCCTGAAACTTCGCTGGTGGTTAAGCCCTCTACACCTATAGCCATTAGTGCTTCGCGGATAGTATCTAACTTGGAGGGTTTGATAATAGCGACTATGTATTTCATATTATTTATTCCTTTTCCAGCGTATTGGTCTAAAGGTCATAACCACGTTCACCATGAGATGTAATATCAAGTCCTTCAATCTCGTCCTCTTCGGTTACGCGCAGTCCAAAAACAGATTGGGTAATTTTTAGTAAAATGTAACTCACAATACCGGCCCAGACCACTACGATCACGGTTGCTAATAACTGGCCAAGGAAAGCGGTTGGTATATCTATCCCACTTGCAAGCCCATTTCCACCTAAGCTTGCATCAGCAAAAATGGCAGTTAAAAGTATACCTAGGACGCCACCAATGCCATGAACAGCAAAAACGTCAAGAGAATCATCTATATTCCATTTCGTTTTAACGACGGAAATCATATAAAAGCATATAATACCTGATAGAGCGCCGTAAATTAGTGCACCGACCGGACCAACAAAACCAGAACCGGGCGTGATTGTAGCTAGCCCTGCGATTGCGCCAGTTGCGATGCCGACTAAACTTGGTTTGCCAAATTTAATGTATTCAATCAAGACCCAAACTAAGCAAGCAGTGGAGGCTGAAATATGTGTGACAGTCATAGCCATTCCCGCATTTCCATCGGCTGCAAGAGCTGAACCCGCATTAAAACCGTACCAGCCTACCCATAACATTGCAGCTCCAATCATTACTAACCCAGGATTATGGGGTGGTCGAAGATCCCCGGGAAACCCCTTGCGGGCTCCTAATACCTTGGCAATTACGAGGGCTGCCACAGCCGCATTTGCATGAACAACAAGCCCTCCAGCAAAGTCCATAGTGGAAAATCCTTTAAGGGATGCACTAGCCCAGCCGAGATCGCTTAAAAAACCGCCCCCCCAAATCCAGTGAGTTGATGGAGCATACACAAAAATTAACCAAAGAGCAGTGAAGAACAGAACAGCGCTGAATTTAATACGTTCAACATACGCCCCTACAATTAAACCCGGCGTAATAATAGCGAAAGTCATTTGGAACATAAAAAACACATTCTCGGGGATATTTCCAGATAGCGTTTCGGTGGTTACGTTTCCCAAAAATACCTTTGAAAGTCCTCCCCACCATGCGTTGTTGTCGCCAAAGGCGATAGAATAGCCCAGCACTAACCAAACGATAGAAGCAACACAACAAATAGAAAAACACTGCATTAATACAGACAACACATTTTTTGACCGAACCAATCCGCCATAAAATAGAGCTAGCCCCGGCATTGTCATAAATAATACCAATGCTGTTGCTGTAATTATCCAGGCTGTATTGCCCTCGCTCAGTTTGTCCGCGGCGAAAGATTCGTTCGGGAATAGAGATAGTAAGCTCAAAGGTATTAATATATTCGCAAATCTTGCAAACTTCAGTTTAAGACAAAGCATGATATTTTCTCCATTGTCATGTTATTAGTGCAGCCCAAAACACGTGCCATACTACTATTCAAAAACCATGCCTAAATTAAAAGGCTATTTAATCTCCCAGTTTTCAATAGGTTAAGTGTGATATGATGGAAAAACCCTTAATTTATCATGTCAGAGATGACCAAAAAAACAGCAAAAAATTTATTATGATTAAAATCTAGGCATATAAAAATTAGTTTTGCATAAATTGAGGTGATAATTTACCAATTTGAGGCTGGACAAGTGGCTATTTCAGGTGCAGTTCTATCAAATGGCTAAAATAGATAATAGGGATCATCGGGCGGATGTGTTAATAGTTGGTTGTGGAATGGTGGGTGGTACTCTTGCTATAGCCCTCTCTAACGTTGGTCTTAAGATTATTATTATTGATCAGCTCGATCCATCGGTTCAAGAGAGTGCCAACTTTGATGGGCGAGCATCTGCAATAGCAGCAACACCGCAAAAAATGCTTAAACAAATTGGCATATGGAAACAGTTAAGTAGAAACTTTACGACAATAGAAGATATTCGTGTAGTTGACGGGAGGTCAAGCTTTTATCTTCACTATAACCACAAAGACATTTATTGTGACGCTCTTGGTTTTATGGTTGAAAATAGACATTTTCGTCAGGCCTATTTGTCTCAAATTCAAAATAATAAAAATATTATTTTTATTGCTCCGACCCAAATTAATCAAATTATTAGGAATGTTGGTGGCGTCCATGCATTATTGAACAATGGTACACAAATTAAATCTGACCTTGTGATTGGCGCTGACGGAAGGCATTCAAAGATTAGAGAAATCGCGGGTATCCATTGTACAAAATGGACATATTCCCAAACAGCAATCGTACTTACAGTTGATCATCAGATCCCACACAATAATGTGGCTTACGAGCATTTTTTCCCGGGGGGACCATTTGCGATTTTACCGCTGCGGGGAAACCGGGAACAAAAAAACCGATCCTCTATCGTTTGGACTGAAAAAACTGATTTAACACGGAAGATTTTAAGTTTACCCGACTATGACTTTAAAAACGAGTTTAAAAAGCGATTTGGAGAACACCTCGGAGACTTCAGGTTTGTCGGTCCACGCTGGCATTATCCTTTATCTTTGCATTTTACCGAAACGTGTGTTGCGGAACGTTTGGTCTTAGTGGGTGATGCTGCACACGGGATACATCCGATAGCGGGGCAAGGTTTGAACTTGGGGTTTCGCGATGTTGCTGCTTTAGCAGAGATTGTAATTGATGCAAAACGTTTGGGTCTAGATATTGGCGAAGTTGGTGTTTTGGAAAAATATCAAAAATGGCGACGTTTTGATAATTCTCTTATGGTGGCTATGACAGATGGTCTTAATCGGCTGTTTTCAAATGATATTAGTCCAATTAAAGTTTTTCGTGATTTGGGGCTTGGGGCTGTTAACAAGGCCAATCCGCTTAAGAAGTTGCTTATGCTGCATGCTATGGGTTCTATTGGTAACTTGCCGCGTTTATTAAAGGGGGAAGAACTATAACTGCGTTTCCCTGGTGTGTGTATGAGGTCCCATTAGTCTGATTTTTTTGACCTTAGATATTTTAAGACATAAAACTAGCCAATAAGTATTTAGTCTAATTCTCTGGCTTCATCAGCTAGCATTACGGGTATGCCATCCCTAATGGGAAAGGCCAGTTTGGCTTTATCGCTGATCAGTTCCTGTTTTTCTCTATCATATCGCAAGCTTGTTTTGGTCAATGGGCATACTAGGATTTCCAATAATTTCGGATCAATGGGCTGGGAATTCATAAAATGCGCCTTTCAGTGCTTTGTTGATGGTTGATTGGGTGAATTAATATCCATTTCCATCAATGAAATGATGATATCAGCAATATCACCCATGTTGAGCGTTTCTAAAATTGCTTGCTTTTCTCTAAAATCGAATGGATTAATCATGACTAACGTTGGTATTAGAAATCGATTTTCAATTTTCAATAAGTCCTCTGCATTTACGTCAATATCTTTGAGTTTTAAATAATCGTTTAAAATCCGAAAAATCTTTTCGCGATTTATGATAGGATTTTCAATAGATAAATCTTTTTTAAAATCATTAAAATCCGGTTTAATCTGGCGATAGGTGTTTTTGTTTTCGAGTTCTTTTTCAATTTTAAAACGACAAATGCCCTGGAGTGTTATCATTAACCTTCCATCATCAATTTCAGCAAAATTAGTAATCCGTCCGGCGCAGCCAATATGAAAAAGTGGTGTTTTGTCTGGAATAGGACCGGGCAAAAATTCTAGAGGCTGTACCATACCAATTAATCGTGACTGTTTAAGGCTGTCAATAACCATTTTTATATAGCGCGGCTCAAATATATTTAATGGCATTCTGCCATGCGGTAATAGCATCGCCCCAGGAAGTGGAAAAATAGGTAAATTTTCAGGTAATTCACTAAACGGGATTCCAAATGGGTCATAAATAACGTCTGGTTTGTCTACGGACACTAGGAGAATAATACCGCTGACATTTTACGGCGGCCTTCAATCGTAACAGGGTCCTCATGACCCAGTGCGTCAAATATTTTAAAAAGTTGTTGTCGTGCGGCGTCATTGTTCCAGTCACGATTTCTTTTTAAAATTTCCACTAGTTCTTCCACGGCGATCTCAATTTCACCAGCTGCGTATAATGCTATAGCATAATCAAATCGTGCTTGGTGGTTATCTGGGTTGTTTGCGAGCATATTCTTTAACTCATCTACTTCACCAGCATCAGCTGTTTGTTCCTCTAGTTCTATGGCAGTTTGAATGGCTGAAATTAGCTTGTTTTTCAATAGATCTTCGGAAAGGCTGGCTAAATAGTTTCTTGCTTGATCTATTTCTCCGGTTATCACAAAGCCTTTTATTATACCGGCGTGAGCTTCAGCATTTTCGCTGTCTGCTGCTAATATCTGATTAAATATAGAGCTGGCGTTTTCGACATCACCGGTTTCCAGTAGATTTTTAGCTTGTTCGATTGCTTGGTCAAGCGGAGACCCATCACCACCGGTAAGTTTCTCAATAAATTGTCTAAGTTGGCTTTCTGGTAATGCGCCGTTAAATGCATCTGCGGGGCGGCCATCTTTAAATGCATAAACCATAGGAATTGATTGCACTTGCAGTTGCTGGGCCAGTGCTTGGTTTTCATCGATGTTGATTTTAACTAATTTAACTTGGCCATTATATTCTTGGACAAGTTTTTCTAAGATTGGGGTCATTTGTTTGCACGGTTCGCACCACGGAGCCCAAAAATCTACAATTATAGGCACTTGAGATGACGCATCAATAACATCATCTCTAAATCTATCTGTGTTGGATTCTATAATGAGTCCTTCGGAGCTCTTTGAGGGAACTTCTGAATTAGACTGAACCCCGGCAACCTTTTCATTACCACCGAGTATTTCTGCCATAACTGGCCTTTCTCATTTAAGTTAATATTATATTTCATATATAGTTGTCATATGAACATAAACTTGCAAGGGTTTTTATGTGGTTGTTACAAAGAATTGCATCTAAAATCCGCCTTGCAAAACATCTTTGGATGATTATTATTCGCTCTCTTTCCGCAGATGGGAACTTAGGACCTTCCGTGGTTAGGATGCGGGCGTAGCTCAGGGGTAGAGCGCAACCTTGCCAAGGTTGAAGTCGTGAGTTCGAATCTCATCGCCCGCTCCAGTCCCCACCTCACTTTCATACTAGTCTGATGTGTATATTGACATACTGGTGACACATATCATGACTAGTGTACGCAAAAGATTTGGTGCTTGGTTTGTGCAGACAAGACGATCTGGACACTCACATATCTATAAAACCTGCCATCTTACTCTGATTGCATCCATAATGGCTTAAAATGTAACCATTGTGAGTATAGTTTGCTGTTTATGCTGGCATAGAAACTATTGTAGCGTTCATTGATTTCAGGTGTGTCGTCTTCAGTGTCACCCTCTGATAACCAATCCTTGTGAATTCTGAAGCTTTTTTGGTAACGTTCAGTAGTTTTTTTGTCAGGGGTTTTTAATTGAATTTCAAACATATTGTTGTCTCGTATATCAAAACGCTCTTTAGACGCTTCTGGTATATTGCCGTTATGCGTGTTGGTAATGTTTTGACCTTTTCTGAAAACGTTTTTTAGTTGACTTATTTTATATACCTTTCTGCTATAATCGTTAGGCCAATTATCAATTTTAATAGGTAAAGTTAATGAATATGGAGTTTGATCACCGTTTTTGTTATGTGTTAGTCGTTTCAGGTATCGGCTTCTTTTTGGAGTAACACTCAAATCTTTTTTCAAATTAGAAATCTCTTCATCCCAGCCACACTGCATTGCATTAATTAGAGTTTGCCCCCATTTTTGTTCAATAATATAAGTGTCGTGTATTGTTAATATTGGTACTTTAAGAGCTGTAAAATGTTCAATAAGCTTCATTGTTATGTTGCTCTCAATGAATTGCAGTTTAGGGCCTACTCCAGATAAGAAATAATGCGCTATTTTTTGATGTTTTTGCCTTATACGGCCATATATTGACGAAAGAAATTTGTATGAAATTTTATTTAAAATACTTGGTGGTGGTCTATGTACGTTTCCTTTGGCCGTATATTCCTCAGAAGTTATCGCTTTTATAGTTCTGCGCCAGAGGTCGTTTTTGTTGGTTGTGGTTATTGCGTTGTGGGTTAGTTGTTTGATTAAGAAGCTTTTGAATTGTGTTAGCTCAGTTCGACTGTAATTTATAAGTTCTGAATCGGTGACATTGTCTAGCTCTGGGATAATAACATCGTATATGTCACGATCGTTCGCCAGATCATAGAGGTTTTGACCTTCTATTCGGTACAATATTGCTAGATGAGCCGCTTTGTAGGCTATCTCAACGATCGGGTTGCCGTTGATAAGAATATTTTTTCTATCTACGGAGTGGCACTTTTGCCACCAACCCCCATAGATTCTCCCACCTTTATTAAATGTGTTATTAATAAATGTTCTGTGCATAAAACAATTTGGACTAATAAAACATTTTGTTTCTATGCCCCATTCGTTAAAGGCTGTTACATAATAATTTTCAGCGGTGCATATATCAATATGGGTCTTCCGGAGAAATAGATTATAACAGGCCAAGATTAGTCTCATGGTTCTAATTCTTGGTGTATCTGAGTAATCTATTGGTACATTCTTATATCTTGTTATGCCCCCTGGCTTTTGAGGGTCTTTTTGCAACATAACTTTTTTTGTTAATATGATTGGTTCTTTGTCAATGTCATGAGCAGAGATATTACAAACATTCAACTGTAGCCCTAAAAAGTATTTTATTAATAGGTTTGTTGGCCATACTCGGGACGTGTAGCTAGGACCTGTCCGATATCGGGTTCTAGCCGGCATTCCATCTTTGTGATACAGCAGGCCAGATGCAATTAAATCTTTAATGATAATAATACTATTTTTTGTTAATTTGAGTTTATTATAACGGTTATCTAAAGTATAGGTGTTGTTATTAAAACTAACCGAAAGGCATAAACTTGGGTCAAAATACCAAGCTTGATATACATCAATTAAAATTTTGAGAAGGTGTCGTTTTGCAATACTCTTTTTATGTTTATGCAGCGGCTTAAAATAATTATTGTAAATGGCATCTCGTAATAGCCAGAACTCTTTGTTATAGCACGATTTATGTAAATCAATCGGTTTGCTATGTAACAGGTCGGAATGTGATTTAACAGGATCTACCATTAAGGTGTCTTCTTATCTAATTACTAAGACGAAATGAAGTTATTTTTAATGTATTTTATCAAGAAAAAGTAGATAAAATCAACTTTAAATTACTAAGACATTATATGAAATTGATAAATTTTTT
>CAZXGI010000032.1:0-8153 GCA_964639965.1 uncultured Rhodospirillaceae bacterium | reverse complement strand
GTTTTGTTGATCAAGGGCATTTTATTTGACTTTCTTTTTTTTTGGTTTAAGAAATAACTAAATTGAGGGATAAACATTAAAAAATAAATTATGCCTTTTATTTCCAGAAAAAACCCGAGTTATTTGATTAAACACAGACGAAAATGGCAAGTTAAATTAACAATCCCTAAAGATGTACGTTGGGCATTTGATAATAAAACGACATATAAACGTTCTACAGGTTGTGATATTGAAGATGTTAATCGGGCAATAATTAAACGCGATACGATAGTCGCCAAGTTTCAAGCGATTGTCGAATTACACAGATCAAGTATGCCGGCCACGAGAGAAACCGATAATATGGTTAGTGCTGATTTGAAACCACAGGTTAAATCCTCGGGGGTTGAGGGTTGGATAAAAGAACGACTGCTAAATAAGTCTAAAAACACAAGGGTCTTGCGTTATGATTTCTGGAATATCGATAAAAAGAACTAATAGAATTTGCTAATCAGTATTTCTATTAAAGGCCTTTAAAACATAATTGAATTCGGTGGCTATTATCGAATTCAGGGTGATTTTGATAAATAAAAATTTAGCATTAAGGCACGCAATGAAACATATATCTTGTTAATATGGAGGGTAAACTATGAAGGGGAAAATTGTTTTTGAAGAGCACATGGCAATTAAGGAGACGCTAGGTAATACAAAGGCGTTTGCCGGGGATTCCGGAAAGTGGGAAGAATTCGAACGTCAAATTCTGGATATGGGAAATGAGCGCATAGAGCTTATGGATAAAAATGGAATAGAATTTGCCATTTTGTCTAATAATGCTCCTGGTGTGCAGGCTTTGCTTAATACTGACGACGCCATATTGGTTGCGCGTAAGGCAAATGATGCAATGGCTGATGCTGTTTCAAAACACCCAAAACGCTACGGTGCTTTCGCTGCTTTACCAATGCAAAATCCAGATGCAGCCGCCGAAGAACTAACCCGATGTGTTAAAGACCTTGGCTTTTACGGTGCAATGGTAAATGGTTTTACTCAGAAGGATGTTGAAAACTCGGCTATTTATTATGATATTCCCGAATATCGCAGTTTTTGGGCCACTGTTTCAGAACTAAACGTTCCATTTTATTTGCATCCAAGAATGCAGATTGAATCACGAGCTCCAATTTATGAGGGACATCCATGGCTGAAAAGCGCCCCTTGGGGATTTGCTGTTGAAACGTCGATTCACGCCTTAAGGATGTGCGGTTCTGGTATGTTTGATGACTACCCAAATTTAAAAATATTTATAGGACACCTGGGAGAGCACATTCCCTATGACTTATGGCGCATTGATGCCCGCATGTCATTTTCTCGCCGTGAATATAGGGGAAAACGTCCACTTGGAGAATATTTTTTAGATAATTTCATGCTGACTACAAGCGGTAATTTTAGTGATCCGGCATTTCGTTGTTGTCTTGAGGTGGTTGGGATAGATCGCATGTTTTTTTCTGCTGATTATCCATTTGAGACAATGGAAGACGCTTGTGATTGGTTTGATGCAACTCAGGTTATTTCTGACGAAGAGCGTGTTCAAATTGGGAGAATGAACGCTATAAATTATTTTAAATTAGATTTTTTGGAAAAATAAATAGGTGTTTACTGGATCACTAGGGTCAATATCAAGGTTTTTATCAAAATTTAGCTATAATAATTTCCGATTACTAAAGATCGTTGTTGACTGCTTTTATTAGCACAAATAAACAAGATTAATGTTTACCTAGGAGGCATCTAATTGAATAATTTAAACAATAAATTAGAAATTATTGATGCCCATCATCATATATGGAGATTATCCGATCTGGCATGGCTCAACGGCCGAACGCAACCACGAATTTTTGGTGACTATGATTCAATTAAGAGAGATTATCCAATTGAGGAATTTGTTGATGATGTAATTTCTCAAGGAGTTGTTGCCTCAGTTTATATACAGGTTAACTGGCCGGATGGGGGAGAGGTTGCTGAAGCGGCATGGGTCCAAGAAATTGCTGAAAATTATGGTTGGCCAAATGCGATTATTGGTTATGTTGATTTTTCTTCAGAAAAATGTGCAGAGACCTTGAGAAGTTTGTCCCAATTTTCTTTAATGCGAGGGATCCGCCAACAACTACACTGGCACCAAAACCCACTTTATAGGTTTGCTGCCGATCCAGATATTATGATGGATTATAAATGGCAAAAAAATTTTGCTTTATTACAAGATTACGATTTTTCATTCGAACTTCAGGTTTTTGCTGCACAAATGCAGAACGCTGCAAATCTAGCGATAAAATTTCCGGGAATTCCTTTTGTTTTACAACATTGCGGAATGCCAGAAGATTTGACCGTTAAGGGAATGGCTGCTTGGTTTAATGGTATGAAATTACTATCCGACCAACCGAATGTTTATTGTAAGTTTTCGGGTTTGGGCACGTTCTTGCGTAAAAATTCAAAAGAATTGATAAACGATATTACGGGCCAATGTGTTGAACTTTTTGGACCAAACCGTTGTATATATGGAAGTAATTTTCCAATTGAGAAGATTTGGACTTCTTACTCTGAATTAATTAGCAGCTTTATAAGCTCTTTGAGCGGATTGTCTCAACATGATCAAGAATTAATCTTTTGTTTAAATGCGAAAGAATTATATAAAATTGAGTTTTGATCCTAGCCTGTAGAGGGGTATAAATCTCTTTATTAGGTGATTTCGGATATAAATTTTTCCAGCGAAGATTTGATTTCACTAATAACGTTTTTCCAGTCATTACACTCGTTTTGTCGAAACAATGTTATACTAGCATACCACGGGCTCTTATTTCGATTTAATAGCCAACGCCAGTCTGGGGCAAATGGAAGCATAACCCAACATTTTACTCCGAGTGATCCGGCTAAATGTGCAACTGCCGTATCTACTGTTATAACCAAGTCTAGATTTTGTAAAATGGCTCCTGTTGCAGCGAAGTCTGTGAGGTGATTGCTTAAATCAATAAGGTACTGCGAGTTATCTTTATAGTCTTCAGTTTTTCCTAATTGTAGACTATAAAACTGGGTGTTTTTCATTTTTAAAAAGGGTATACAAAGGCTCAGTGGAATAGATCTTTTATGATCATTTTTATGAGTTGGGCGTCCGGCCCAACAGATTCCTATTTTTTTTGACTTGAAATTATTCTCAAATTTATAGGGCGAAATTTTTGTGATTTTTATATAGGACGAGGATTTTGGGATACTATTCAGAGTAGTCTTAAAAAGGTTTGCTAAGCTCATAAGAGGGATCTGGTAATCAATTTTGGGTAGTTTATCTCCTCTAACAAAAACTTTTTCGACTTCGGGAATTTGTTTAAGCAATTCAAAGAGAGGTTTGTGGGTTTCTATATAAATGTTCTTGGGTTCTTGTTTTGTTATGAGCGTTACGTAACGAATAAATTGAATTGTATCACCAAAACCTTGTTCTGAATGAAGCAGTATTGATTTATTTTTTAGATTTTGACCTTCCCATAGTTTTGAATTAAAACCCCTCCTTTTGAATTCTGGCAGAAACCATCTGGATTCATAATCAGCAAAGCCTCGAAGCAAATTACCAGAAATAAGGAATGCAATGGCTCGATTCCATCGAGCGTCGGGGTGGTTTGGAGCAAGCCGTAGAGCATTATTGCAGGCTTTGATAACTTCTTTTATCCTATTTTCGGTCTGCAGACTAGCAGCTTTATTAGCCCAGAAATCAGGGTTTTTAGGCTCGAGTGAGAGCGCAATTTCATAATGGTTTTGGGCCTTGTTATTTTGGTCTAGGCGGGTCAAAGCATTGGCAAGATTGTTTTGAGCATGTGCGTAGTCTGGATCAATGGAACAAGCATTATTGAAATGCTTCTCAGCATCTTTATTTTTTCCTAAATCAAAATAAACCATCCCTAGACAATTATGTGCAGGTGCATAGTTGGGAGATTTTTTGACCGTGTTTAAGGCAGTTTCCAATGCAGTATTAGTCTGACCCAACATTTTTTGTATTATTGCTAAATTAATAGCAGCATCTATGAGGTTATTATCAAAGCCAAGAGCAGTTTGGAAAGCCATTTTCGCTTTTTGTAAATTACCAAGCTCGCGCTCAATTGTTCCTCGATTGTTGTGTGCTGGAGCAAGGTCTGGTGCTAGATTAATTGCCCGATCATTTAGCTTTTCAGCCTCTTCTATATTACCAGTTAATCTGCAGGTGTCTGCCAGATTAGTTAGAGCCTCTGGGAAATCCGCCTCTAAATCCAGAGCTGCTCGAAAATCCTGCTCAGCTTTTATGATTTGCCCTGTTTCTTTATACAAAATTCCTCTACTATTTAGCGCTTGATGAAAATTTGGGGCTAATTTGATGCTTCTATTAAGATATTGTTTTGCTTGGTCGAAATTGCCATTCTCATGACAAATGGCGCCTAAAAGGTGTAAAACGTTACTATCATTAGGGGTGATAGCAATAAATTTACGATAGAGCTTCTCAGCCTTCTTCAAATCCCCCGATTGGTGAGCAAAAAGGGCTTTGTTTAAACTGGTTTTAGAAATTTGTGTCATGATTCTTTTTAAATGAGAAATCTTATTGATAATACAAAGTGATGTGATAATTAAATAGCAAATACTATAGATTTGTATTTATTTAATTAAATCTTCTGGATTACCAGTCTATAGTGTATTTGATGAAGGATTTTTTCTGAATGAAATTCAAGTGTCTAGGCCTGCTATATTTCACTCACAATACGAATGATTGATATCAGTCGATAACAAGTGTAAGTATCCAAGAAAACTTTGGAGCAAAGGCCTATGACTTTTCCCGAAAAAAAATTTTCAGATATTAATGCTTATAGTGCTGCCTATTTTAAACAATATGAAAAGGCCTCTTCCAGTATTAATAAAATTAAATTGGCAGAAGCAGCTACTGTATTATATAACGCATATAAAAGCTTAAAAACACTTTATGTGTGTGGGAATGGTGGCTCGGCATCAATCTCTAATCATCTTGCATGTGACCACGGTAAATTATTAGCTACTGACACGGATTTGTCCCCTAGAGTGCAGTCTCTTTCTAGCAATATTGAGGTAATTACAGCGATTGCTAACGATATTTCGTATGATGAAGTTTTTGTTCATCAGCTAAAATTATTAGCAAGTCCCGGAGATATTGTTATGACGGTGAGTTCCTCAGGTGATTCAGAGAATGTTGTTCAGGCTGCTAAATGGGCCCGAGATTTTGGTCTTGATGTAATAGCGATGACCGGATTTTTGGGCGGTCGAACAGCAGAAATTGCAAACATAAACCTCCATGTAAATGCTGATAATTACGGAATTATTGAGGATGTCCATCAATCTTTAATGCATTTATTAGGTCAGTATATTCGTCAATCATTAATGGATGAAGGACTTGTTAAACAGCGAAGGTTTTA
Organism: uncultured Rhodospirillaceae bacterium; assembly: GCA_964639965.1. Classification (GTDB taxonomy): domain Bacteria; phylum Pseudomonadota; class Alphaproteobacteria; order Rhodospirillales; family UBA2165; genus TMED23. The sequence continues at coordinate 2,733 of CAZXGI010000032.1, read as the reverse complement.
GAGTTAAATCCGTGTAAATTAATTTTTACACAAATTGAAAAGGTGCAAATTAAACAGTTCTGTTAATTTAGTCATGTGATTTTTTTAGTGACGAAAGTGGCGTGTTCCAGTAAATACCATGGCGAGACCACGTTCGTCTGCGGCAGCAATTACTTCATTATCTCGAACCGAACCGCCAGGCTGTATGACAGCAGTGACACCAGCTTCGGCGGCTGCTATTAGTCCATCAGCAAATGGAAAAAACGCGTCAGATGCGACGACAGAACCTACAGCCCGGCTTCGAGTTTCGCCAGCTTTATGGGATGCGTCTTCAGCCTTCCAAGTTGCAATACGAGATGAATTAACGCGGCTCATTTGGCCTGCGCCAATTCCAACCGTAGTGTTGTTTTTTGCGTAAATTATTGCATTAGATTTAACATGTTTACAGACGGTAAAGGCGAACAATAAATCGCTCATTTCTTTTTTGTTAGGCGATCTTTTGGTAACAATTTTAGGATTTTCAAGAATAACGTTACCGTCACGTTTTTGAATTAAATAACCACCCGAAAGTGTGCGAACTGTCATGTTTGAAGAGGTGACGTTTGGTAAACCACCGGTTTGAAGTACTCTAAGATTTTTCTTTTTCTTAAGAATTTCTTGAGCTTCAGTACTGATTTTTGGGGCAATTATGACTTCGGCATACAGCTTGACGATTTCTTTTGCCGTTGCACCGTTTAGGGTTCGATTTAATGCAACAATACCTCCGAATGCACTTTCGGGATCACACGCCAGTGCTTTGAGATAGGCGCTTTTTTGATTGTTTGACGTTGCTACACCGCATGGATTTGCGTGTTTAATGATAGCACAAGCAGTATTTTTAAATTCTGCAACTAATTCATAAGCTGCGTCGGTATCATTTAAATTATTGAAGCTTAATTCTTTCCCCCCAACCTGTATGGCAGACGCAATTCCCGCACGGTTTTCATCATTTGTATAGAAAGCAGCTGTTTGATGTGGGTTCTCACCGTAGCGGAGTTCTTGCTTTAACCTACCTGAAAGGTTTAAACGTTCTGGATACGGAGTGTTGAGTATATTACCAAACCAGCTACCGATTGCCACGTCATATGATGCCGTGTGACGAAAAGCCTTAGCTGCAAGCTCTTTTCGAAATGTTAATGTCGTTGCGCCTTTATGGTTTTCCATTTCTTTAGTTAGGCTTGCGTAATCAACAGGTTCGACAATTATATTAACAGAAGCATGATTTTTTGCAGCGGATCGAATCATCGCTGGCCCCCCAATGTCGATATTTTCGATACAGGTGTTATAATTAGCACCAGAATCTACAGTTTCTTCAAACGGATAAAGGTTGACGACGACAAGATCAATTGGCGGAATATTATGTTCAAGCATAGTTTTTTTATCTTTGGCAACATTACTCCGGCCAAGTAAACCAGCATGTATTTTGGGGTGAAGTGTTTTGACACGGCCATCTAACATTTCTGGAAACCCAGTATAGTTTTCAACCTTCTGTACGTCTATTCCAGCTTCACCCAATACTTTAGCCGATCCTCCAGTTGATAATATTTCTACATCAAATTTAATAAGAAATTTGGCTAACTTAACTAATCCTGTCTTATCTGAAACGGAAATAAGTGCACGTTTAATTGCTCGCGGATTGGAATGTAACATTGGGATGACCTTTTTGAAAAAATATTGTTATATTAATTATAGAAAATTATCATTTGGAAAATTATGAACCAGTATATTCTGGAACTAAACTGGCAATTACTTTACGAGCTTCATCATGATTATTTGTATTAATGGCTTGTTCTAAGATTTCAATTTGTGATTCAACATAATCCAGATTATTGAACCGTGGTGATGCCAAAAAAATGCCCGAATGGGTGGTTTTGATAAGTTCTTCCTTATCATGGAAAATCTCTTCATATAATTTTTCACCCGGCCTAAGGCCAATAAATTTAATTTTAATATCTTTATTTGGTGTACGACCAGCAAGTCGAATCATTTGCTTTGCTAAGTCGACAATTAATAAAGGTTTTCCCATGTCAAGAACATATATTTTACCAGCTTGATTAGAATTTAAGGTGGCGAGGACGGACGAAGTAAGAACAAGTTTAACAGCTTCTTTTACAGTCATAAAATAACGCTTTATTTTGGGGTCCGTAACTGTAATGGGTCCACCAGTAGAAATTTGTTTGCGAAATAATTCAACGACAGAACCAGTCGAACCAAGTACATTACCAAACCGCACCGTAACAAAACGGGTTTTTTTTTCATGGGTCTTTTTATCTTCTGCATTAGTTTCGGTATCTAACGCCTGACAATAACATTCCGCTATTCGTTTTGAAGCACCCATGATATTTGTTGGATTTACAGCTTTATCTGTTGAAATTTGTACAAAAGTCGAAGCGCCGTAAATTAAAGCGGCTTTAGCAACAATGATCGTGCCAAGTACATTGGTTGTTATACCTTCTGAAATATTGGCTTCAACCATTGGTACGTGTTTCAATGCCGCTGCATGGAAAACTAAATGTGGTTTGAATTCTTCGAAAATTTCGTCAATGCGGCGTTTGTCTCGGATATCCCCAAGTATCGCCCGGCGTGAAAGATTTGGGAACTGATTTGAAAGTTCAAGGTCAATATTGTATAAATTAAACTCGGAGTTTTCAACAAGTGCCATGCTATCTGGATCAAGGTTTGAGATTTGTCTGACCAGTTCGCTCCCTATACTGC
>CAZXGI010000031.1:0-28873 GCA_964639965.1 uncultured Rhodospirillaceae bacterium | reverse complement strand
GCCGACGCGTCAAATAATACTTCCTTTGCCATCTCAAAAATTCTCCTAGAGAGTTGCGAATAAATTTAAAAAAATAATTAAATAAATCGAATTACTATGATTTCTTCTTTGGCTTCTCGATAATACCAAGTATATCGGACTCACGAAGAATCATTAATTCTTCCCCGTCGACTTTAATTTCGGTACCACCAAATTTGCCAAATAAAACATGGTCACCCTTTTTTACGTCTAAAGGCGTAATTTTGCCATCTTCGCCACGGACACCACTACCTACTGTAACTACAGTACCCTCAGATGGTTTCTCTTGTGCAGTATCTGGCAAAATTATGCCGCCAGCTGTTTTAGTTTCTTCTGAAAAACGACTTACAACTACGCGGTCATGCAACGGTTTAAAACCCATTGTTTCCTCCAATTAATCTAAAAAAAATACAATGAATTGGGAGTTTTCCAATTCAATCTAGTCCCGAAATGCCATTTTATGGAAATAACATAGATTAGCACTCCTACATAACGACTGCCAGAAAATAGTCTGGAAATTGCTCACGTCAAGCCTAGAAAACAAATTTCAACAAATTTTTCTTTGCGTGTAAGTAAATAATTTAATAAGTGCATTCCTCTTTATTCAGTATTACATGTATTAAACCTAAACTTTAGGGTCCGCTAACAGTCAATTTGTCAAAACCAACGCGTTTGAATTTTCGATAGAGAATCAACCCCAAAAAAACTGAAACTATAAATAGAACAATGCTAAGAGTTATGCGAAATTTAAGATCTATATGAAATCCACTGCCTAATAAAGCAAAAATCACCGTTTGTGGGATATATCCAATTGTCGACCCACCAATAAAACTGATTGCGCGAGCACCAGATACTCCCGCCAACAAATTCGTTACAATATTACTACCTGCTGGCATAAATCTTATCAATAATGTTGTAACGAAGGTGTTTGCTGTAAAAAATTGATCAGCTTTTTTTAAGCGGCTCTGAAATTTTGAGTTTACCCAGTCACGCCCAGCATATCGGGCGAAGAAAAAAGCTAAAGTACAACCAATTGCGCAAGCTGTTAATGCCATGATAATTCCAAGATTTAATCCAAACGCATAACCGGCTAAAAATGATATTATTTGACGGGGAAACCCAATTGTTACGAGTAGGGCCGCTACCAACAAAAAAATTAACCACCCCTCTAAACCATTATTTCCGACATAATTGTCTATCCAATTCTTATCAATAATTCCCCCAAACTCAGAAAATTTAAGCAAAAAACCTAATGCTACGAGCAAAATAATCAAAATTAAACTACGAATAAGGAGTTTTGAATTCATTCTAGTTCTTTAACTTCTGTGTTTATGGGGCGACACCTTAACCATAACATGCCAAACAAATCAAAAATACCAACCCAAAGGCGATCTAAAACACCATATTTAGATTTACCGCGTTTTCGCGATCGATGCGAAACCTTGATTGATATAACCTTGCCTCCGTTTCGTATCATGAGTGCGGGTAAAAACCTATGCATATGATCAAAATCTGGTAATTCCATAAAATCAGAGGCTCTAAACAATTTGAGTCCACACCCGCTATCCGATGTTAAATCTCCCAACAGGCAAGATCGAATACTATTCGCAATTTTAGATGAAAAACGTTTGGCAAAATTATCTTTACGCTTGAATCGCTCACCACAAATCATGATATTTTTTTGCGTTCTAATATTTCCCTCATAGGCGGCTAGTAGGTTGGGAATATCAGAGGGGTCATTTTGGCCATCCCCATCTAGCGTGACAACCAATTCCCCATTTGCAGCCTTAACACCAGAACGAATTGCAGCGCTTTGCCCTGATCGACGTTCGTGGCTTAAAACCCTTAATTTCTCCACCCCACGATTTAGCTCAATTAGTTTCTCAAGCGTACTATCATCGCTACAGTCATCAATAAATATTATCTCGTAGGGGGTAATATTATCTAACACTAACCGGATCTCACGTGTTAGGAACTCAATGTTATCCTCCTCATTAAATACTGGAACGACGACCGACAAATTTATATTGGGAAGGACAATTTTATTTTTCTGATTTACCATATTATTTGATTTATCTATCTAATACGCTTTTCTTTTTTTTTACTCATAACACTACTAACAAAATCTTTTACACTCTGAACAAAATTGTTAGAAGCAACCAACAAAAAATACAAGTTACTTATTTTTTATCATCGCTGATCCAGATGTTAAATGTTATAATCTTGTCTTATCGTTAAATATATAGAATTAAAAATAATTATGTAAGGATAGTAAACATGGTTAGCGCGGAAATTAAGGGTTATGCTGGAGACAAAACACCAATTGAAGCATGGAACATTTTAAAAAGCGATAACCACGCCATCTTGATTGATGTTCGTTCTTTAGCCGAATGGACTTACGTTGGTGTAACCGATTTAACTAGCATTGGTAAAGAAGCCTATACAATCGAATGGAAAAGTTTTCCTAACATGACAATCAACGCAAACTTTGTTGATCAGGTAAAAGAGATTTGCATGAATCCAGAGACTAAAATTCTTTCACTTTGTCGATCAGGCCAACGTTCAGTCTCATCATCACGTGCACTTACCCATGCTGGCTTTAAACAATGTTATAATGTGCTTGAGGGATTTGAAGGTGATAAAGATAAGAACGAACACAGAAGCCAGAGTGGTGGTTGGAAATTTCACGGCCTTCCCTGGAAACAAAATTAAACCAGAAAAAATAAAAGCCACCAATAAGAAGTTGCTAAAAACCTGTTCACCCTATTCGCGACGTTAGGTTTGTGTCTGAATTTTCATGCCTTAAGTGCCTGTTCTAGATCATCAATTATATCTTCAACAGCTTCAAGACCGACCGATAATCTAACCAGACTATCAGTAATACCAACGTCCAAGCGACCTTCAACAGACAACCGTTGGTGGGTAGTTGTCGCCGGATGTGTTAGAAGGCTCTTCGCATCACCTAGATTATTAGAAATATCTATCAAATTCATCGCATTCATGAATCTAAATGTACGATCCATATTACCTTCTAATTCAAAGCAAATAACCGTACCCGGACCGCTCATTTGCTTTTGTCCTAATACGTATTGTGGATGGCTGGCAAGCCCGGGGAATAAAACTTTTTTGATAATTTTCTGGCTTTCTAGAAACTCAGCTATTTTTTGTGCCGATCGACAATGTTGCTGAACCCTTATTTCAAGGGTCTCCAAACTTTTCAGATGAACCCACGCATTAAATGGACTTAAAGATGGCCCAGTATGACGCAAATATTGTTTAAGATCTCCATCTGACCATTCAAGATCATTAGTCAAAATACAACCACCCAAAACACGCCCTTGTCCATCAATGTGCTTAGTCGTTGAGTAAACAACAACATCTGCACCAAGCTCCAATGGCTTTTGCAAAATCGGTGTCGCCAACACATTGTCAACAATTACGCGTGCTCCAACCTTATGAGCGATTTTACATACTTCCTTCACGTCAATTATATCCATTTGTGGGTTGGAGGGTGTCTCAATAAACACAGCAGAGGTCGGTTTATTCAAAGCCAACTCCCATTCATTCAAATCGGTTCCATTAACCATTATTGATTCGACCCCAAACTTTGGTAAAAGTTCTCGACAAATATAATCACAAGATCCAAACAGAGCCTTCGAAGCAACGATTCGGTCACCGGATTTGATGCTTGCTGCTAATGCAGCGTTGACTGCAGCCATTCCAGTTGCAGTTGCTCTGCAAGCTTTAGCATTCTCCATTAAAGCCATACGTTCTTCGAGCATACCTACCGTTGGGTTAGAAAACCTCGAATAAATAAACCGATCCTCCTCCCCCTTAAATGCCCTTTGCGCTTGTTCAGCCGTTTCATAAACAAAACCAGAACTCAGAAAAATACCTTCATTAGTCTCTGCAAAATTAGATCTGTTTGTTCCACCCCGCACCAAATTGGTGGCAGGCCGCCAATTTTTATTTTTTGTGCTGTTATCAGCCATGTTGCATCTCCATATTTAAATGTAGCCAGGGCATTTTCACAAAAAAACCCCAGCCAAATTTGGTCGGGGCTTGATGATGCACCGACCTTTTAGCTTCGTTTGTTTAACGTGGCCGCAATCCGGTCGTCCAAATCACCACAATCAATCTACAATACTATCGTTTCATAATCGGTCAAGATATTATAATTAGGCAACTATCAATAATAAAACTGAACCACTTGCCAGCGCCATCCTTCTCACCTAGAATTTTGAATGAATTTGAATCTAGGATGACTCTATGACAAGTATCACAAATACCGACGAAATTTTTTTTAACCGAACCGGTTTGGACCAAATACGCGTCGAAAATATTGTTAAAGATGCTCTCCACGGGGCAGACGACGGTGAATTGTTTCTAGAATACAATCAGTCCGAATCTTTTGTATTTGATGACGGACAACTCAAAAATGCAAGTTTCGATACGATGCAAGGTTTTGGACTACGGGCTGTTGCAAATGAGACCGCCGGTTACAGTCATACATCCGAGTTAAGTGAAAATGCATTAAAACGCGCAAAATCAACCATAAAAGCGGTCCATGCCGGTCATGGTGGCAGTATGTCAGCATCACCACCAAAGACTAACCAAAGCCTTTATATTGATGATAATCCTCTTAACGTAGTACCATTTTCGACTAAGGTTAAATTACTCTCGGACATTGATGCCTATGCGCGTAACAAAGACAGTCGGGTTAAACAAGTTTCAGCATCGCTATCAGGCGAATGGCAAGCAGTTCAAATTATCCGCTCTGACGGAAGTCGATCTGCTGATATCCGCCCTCTAGTCCGTCTAAATGTTTCCGTTGTTGCGTTTGAAGGTGACCGAATGGAGTCCGGTAATTATGGTGCCGGAGGACGTGAGACCTATGGACATTATTTACAAGCTAAAACCTGGCAAGGGGCAGTAGATGAAGCGCTTCGTCAAGCGTTAGTAAATCTTAACAGCATTGCCACACCTGCCGGAGAAATGCCGGTTGTACTTGGGCCAGGTTGGCCCGCAATCTTATTACATGAAGCGATTGGCCATGGCCTCGAAGGAGATTTTAATCGCAAAAAAACTTCAGCATTTTCAGACCTTATGGGAGAACGTGTTGCAGCCCCGGGTGTTACAGTCGTTGATGATGGCACAATAGAAAACCGCCGAGGCTCTTTGTCAATTGATGATGAAGGAACGCCAACTCAGCGGACAGTTCTTATCGAGAATGGTATCCTAACCGGATATATGCACGATCGAATGAATGCTAATTTAATGGAGACATTAAGCACTGGAAACGGTAGGCGAGAAAGTTATGCCTATGCACCCATGCCAAGAATGACCAATACTATTATGGAAAATGGAAATTATAATCCCAAAGAGATTATTAAAACAGTTAATAAAGGCCTTTACGCTGTCAACTTTGGTGGTGGTCAAGTTGATATTACCTCAGGAAAATTTGTGTTCACCTGCACAGAAGCCTATCAGATCGAGAATGGTGAATTAGGGGCTCCAGTTAAAGGTGCCACACTGATTGGTAGTGGTCCAGATGCCTTAAAAACTATTTCAATGATAGGTGACGACATGAAGTTGGACCCTGGTGTCGGAACGTGCGGTAAAGATGGCCAAGGAGTTCCCGTTGGTGTAGGCCAACCAACAACGTTACTTGAAGAATTAACCGTTGGTGGAACTGAGGTTTAACTTCATTTATTATCAGTTTCTACATAGCTACCTGTAATTTCTTATTAACACCATGGCGATTGAGTAAATCTAAAATTAAACCATCTTCTTTTGCTAGCTTGACGAACTCCTGCAAAAAATCTAGGGCAGCTAGATTGCCATGTCTTGTGCCGATAGCCTGCTGAACGGCCATATAACTATCATTGAGAATTCTAGAACGTGGTAGATCATTAAGATTTTCATTTAGCGCCGGCCGCAATCCCGCCAACGCTTCAAGATTCTCACGAGAAAATAAATCAACTGCCGCTGGCAAGCCTTTAGCACGATGCAGGCTTGCCTTCTTAATTGTTCGGGTAAGAAATAGATCATAAGCACTTGTGGCCGACACAGCAATACGAACACCAGTTTGATCAACATCATCGACCGTTTTAGCTGTTGACTCGGCCGAAACAATATAAGTGGCCTCTATTTCGACATAAGCATCAGTGAAATCGATAAACTCGGCCCGAGCGGGCTCATTGGCTATCAATACAATATCACATGTTTGATTTTTAATTGCATTAGCCGTACTGCCTGGAGTTACACAAGGAACATAAGTTACCTTTATGCCTAATTTATCAGCAATCTTTTGCGCTATATTTGGAGATACGCCATCCGGATCACCTTTTGGAGTTTTACCCGTTACAAGAAATATATTAGCCATATTAATACCGACACGAAGTGTGCCAGTTGGAGCTAGTTCAGAAATAACTTTTTCATACATCAGGTAAACTCAAGATTTTGTAAACATGTCAAATATTAAAATACGTCCAACACGAAAAAATCATCTAAATTAAATACAAAATAAATAATAACCATTTAATAGGCATATTCAATGAAAGCTGGGTCAACTCTCTCCCCCCAATCGCGATCGAAACGCATTAACATTTCATCGGCAGGGGTGATTCCTGAGTCAGCAATAATTTTCAGTGGTTTAAGATAAATAGTTTCATCCTGGCCTGAATCATCTACTTTAGCTCGATTAGCTAAACCTTGCATAGATAATTTCAGAACATCTTTTGCTAAATCTTGAAGAGTGCCATCGCGAAATGGAGTTTTCAAAGCCATCAATGGTACCTGATCACGAAGTGCAGATACCTCTGCAAAAGACCAATCTGCAATTAAAGTCAAAACATCAGCTAAAGCCTTCTCATCATAAAGCAACCCAACCCAGAAAGCAGGTAATGCGCAAAGATTTCTCGAGGGGCCACCATCTGCTCCACGCATTTCAATAAATTTTTTTAAACGCACCTCGGGAAATGCTGTGGTCAGATGGTCTTCCCAATCTTTCAAAGTAGGTTTTTCGCCTGGCAAGGCTGGTAATCTTCCTGCCATAAATTCACGAAAAGATTGCCCAGAGGCATCAATGTATTGCCCATTACGCTGTATAAAATACATGGGAACATCGAGCATATATTCTACATAGCTTTCAAAGCCAAATTTATCTTCAAAAACAAATGGCATTACTCCACAGCGATCCGGATCTGTATCTGTCCATATGTGACTTCGGTAGCTAAGGAATTTATTTTTCTTACCATTCTTAAAAGGCGAATTTGCCCATAGCGCTGTTGCTAAAGGTTGGAGTGCAAGTGCTGCCCTAAACATTTCAACCATATTAAACTCAGAAGAAAAATCAAGATTTACCTGCACTGTGCAGGTTGAAAGCATCATGTGGTGACCTAATGCACCACGCTTTGGCATATAATCACGCATGATTTTATAACGCCCCTTTGGCATCCACTGAACATCTTTCAACGACCATTTTGGTTGGTAGCCTAGCCCCATAAAACCCGCACCAATTCTTTCAGCTACTTCTTTGACCTGTCTTATGTGACCGGTTACTTCTCGGCATGTTAGATGGACAGTTTCCAAGGGAGCTCCAGAGAGTTCAACTTGTCCTCCAGGTTCTAGTGTAATCGAACTGCGATCAGGGAAACTTAGTGCTATTGGTATACCATTTTCCAACACGGGTCTCCAACCATAGGGCTCCAAACCCTCAAGCAAACTTTTAATGTCAGCTTGACCAGCCCCCCCAATATAAGGCAGTGGCTTTAATGTCTTCAAATCGAATGCAAATTTCTCATGTTCGGTACCAATGCGTCGATTTTCTTTTTCTTTGCAACCAGAGGCTAAATAATCGACAAGTTGATCTATACCAGTGATTTTTTTTCGTTTATCTTGAACAGACATTAAAGATTATTTCCATAATTAGTTTCTGATTCCTATTAGTTCATTCCACAAACCCAATGAAACGGTTGCAGCTGTTTCAGCGCGCAGCAGGCGACGGCCAAGAGTTATTTTCTGCACAAAACCAAGCTTACCAAACTTATCAAGCTCAGATGGGGAAAACCCCCCTTCTGGACCTATTAATATTGCATCGCAAGGTTTTTTATTTTTTTTAACCCGAAGCGTCGACATTCGAATAGCTTCTGTTGTAAGCCCATCTTTTATAGCTAAGGTTTCGTCCATTACTAAAAGCCTGCGCGCCGGGTCCCATTTTTCGAGTACTTCGGTCAATTCTTTGGGAGGGGTAATATCGGGAATCGTCAATCGATGGCACTGCTCCGCAGCCTCAATAGCAATATTGTTTAATCGATCAATATTTACCCTATTGTTATTTGTATAATCAGTTATCACAGGTAATAGTCTGGACGCACCCAACTCCGTTGCTTTCTCGGCAACAAAATTTATACAAGTCCTTTTTATTGGCGAAAAAAGTAACCATATATCAGAATCAAAAGATTGCACGCGTATCTGATTCTCAATTTCCACCAGCATCTTGTTCTTGCCTATTTCAACTATTCTCCCCAAAACTTCACCATCTTGACCATTGAACAATAAGAATTTAGAACCGACCTCTAACCGCATGACATTTTTCAAATAATGCAAACGCCCCTTCTCAATCTCAACCTGACCACCAAGATCCAGATTTTTATTAATAAATAGTCTAATTAAAGAGGTCATCGATATTCGTTTACTTCATTTTTTTATTTTTTTTACCAACCATCACAATAGTTTTTCAAGCTATTGGGAAGAATTTTCAAAAAAACATCTAACAAAAATTTTATAAGAATTAGAAACTTGGTATATTCTTTTAATTGTTAATTTTCTTAAAATCAAAAATATAACCTATATGCTGTCTTGTCCATTGATTAAGAAATTTTCGCAGCTAAACTAATACCATGATTAATGAAATTATATCTGATATACCACGTGATAATTGGGTTGAACGATGGCTGCCGTCAAATATCCAGCCCTACGCCCGATTGGCCCGATTTGACCGCCCAATTGGAACTTGGTTATTGTTATTCCCGTGCTGGTGGTCCCTCACACTAGCAATAGATGATCCGACAAATGTGATCGAAATTTTATGGCTATTTGTATTATTTGGGATTGGTGCAAAAGTTATGCGGGGAGCAGGCTGTTGTTTGAATGATATCGTTGACCGAGATTTTGATTCTAACGTCGCACGCACAAAAGACCGGCCAATCCCAGCAGGAACTGTTAGTGTCAAACAGGCGGTTTTCTTTATGGCAATACTTTGTGCCATTGGTTTAACTATCCTTCTACAGTTTAACAAATTTGCTATTTTTTTAGGTATAGGCTCTTTGCTACTGGTCGCTGTATATCCGTTTAGTAAGAGATTTACTTATTGGCCGCAATTTATCCTCGGTTTAACCTTTAATTGGGGAGCTTTATTAGGCTGGGCAGCCGTTCGCGGAGAAATAAACCTACCGTGCTTACTATTATACCTTGCCGGTATATTTTGGACACTTGGTTATGATACTATTTACGCCCTACAAGATAAAAACGATGATATTACAATTGGAATAAAATCAACCGCATTAGTTCTTAGAGAGGGAGTACGGAACTGGTTATATATGTTTTATGGTCTCGCAATCTTGTTTATGGGACTATCAGGCTGGTTTATTGGACTATCTTGGCCATTTTATGCTGGTCTTTGTTGTGCTACTTCTCAGGCACTTTGGCAAATCAAAACTCTCATCATCACCAGCCCTAATGACTGTCTTGCCAAGTTTAAATCAAATCGATTATTTAGTTGGTTCTTTCTCGGCGGAATCATAGCTAGTCGAATACAATAATTTTAAATCAAGGAAATGGATTTGATGCCGAATTAATTTTAGACCAAATTAAACTAACGTATTTAACGCATTTATCCTAGGCGTTCTTTAACAATTCCACTTGCTTTGCCAAAATCTAATTGACCCGCATAATCTTCTCTAAGTTTAGCCATTACCGCACCCATTTCCTTTAGAGTCTCTGCTCCTAATTCATCAATAACCGCTGTAACTGCTACAACCATTTCATCATCACTCAACTGTTCAGGTAAGAAATGTTGAATAACTTCAATCTCCTCAGATTCACGTGCTGCCAAATCCGGACGTCCCCCCTTATTATATGCTGCTATTGAATCAAAACGCTGTTTCACCATAGATTGAAGAATTTGCAATATACCATCATCACTAATACCTTCTTCATCAACTCCTCCCCTAGTTCGATCTGCAATATCACGGTCTTTAATTGCCGCATTAATTAGACGCAGAGTTGAAACTTTAGTTTGCTGTTTAGACTTCATAGCCGTTTTAAGCACATCATTTATTTGGTCTCGAAGCATCGAATCATTCCCTCCAATTCACTTTTCGGACATTAGCCCAAAGCAAAACCCAGAGTCAAATCGTTTCCCTTTTGTAAGTATTTGTTTATAAACGTTTTTTTTAATTTTATTTATCTTGACCAGAGCTCTTACATCGCCTAAGAGATGATTTCAGCCTAACGTAAGATTAAAATTGGAACTTTTTGGTTATTTGTCAAAAAGAATTACAAGACGAATGTGAAAATTGGATAATCAATTCGTTCGAATATGCAAGGATCTGCCAAACGAATATGCAAGGATCTGCCAAACTATGACGGGCGCCAAGAAAGAAAACCCTCAGACTAACCGTCCGCCAAATAAGGACGCAGCTTTGGTTCTTGATGATGGATCAATTTTCTGGGGTAATGGGGCTGGAGAGCAGAAATCTGCGACAGGCGAACTATGCTTTAATACATCTATTACTGGCTATCAAGAAATTCTCACAGATCCATCCTATGCTGGTCAAATTATTACATTTACTTTTCCCCATATTGGAAATGTGGGCACCAATGGAGAAGACAATGAGAGTATTAGGTCATTCGCACGGGGTTGCATATTTGCTGCCGATATCAGCGACCCTTCAAACTGGCGCTCAACACAACATCTTGATCTTTGGTTAAAATCTAATAATTTGCCGGCCATCACTGGTATTGATACACGCTCTTTAACAAGGCGGATCAGGGATATTGGATATACAAATGCAACAATTGTATATGGCCAGGTAAATCCTGAACTGGCCCTAACAAGAGCCAGAGAATTTGCCGGCCTTGATGGTATGGACTTAGCCAAAGATGTTACCTGCACAGAGCCTTACAATTGGAATGAGAGTGTTTGGTCAATCAAAAATAAATCTAACAAACAATCTGAAGCTAATCTTCATGTAATCGCAATGGACTTTGGGGTAAAACATAATATTTTGCATTGCCTAGCTGCGACCGGTTGTCAAATAACGGTTGTACCAGCTTTCACGTCAGCTGAAGACATATTGAAATTAAAACCCGACGGCATATTTCTTTCTAACGGTCCCGGAGATCCGGCTGCAACTGGTATTTACGCTGTCCCAACAATCAAAAAGCTTATTGACAATAATATTCCTATTTTTGGCATCTGTCTTGGACACCAAATGTTGTCTTTGGCACTTGGCGCAAAAACAAAAAAAATGCACCACGGTCACCATGGAGCTAATCACCCGGTTAAAAATCTCAAAAACTCAAAAGTTGAGATCACATCACAAAATCATGGTTTCGTCGTAGAAACAGAAAGCTTGCCCAAAGGTATCATTGAAACACACCGATCTCTTTTCGATGGCACACTTGAGGGTATATTAGTCGAAGGTAAACCTATATTTTCAGTCCAACATCACCCAGAAGCCTCTCCAGGTCCGCAAGATAGTAATTATCTATTTGATGATTTCATAAATATGATGAAAACCTGATGCCAAAACGAACAGACATAAAAACAATTATGATTATTGGAGCCGGACCAATTGTTATAGGTCAAGCATGTGAGTTTGACTACTCTGGTGCACAAGCATGTAAAGCTCTAAGCGAAGAAGGATATCGAGTTGTCTTAGTTAATTCGAATCCTGCAACCATAATGACTGATCCCGACACCGCCGATGCAACTTATATTGAACCAATAACACCTGAATTTGTTGAGAAGATAATTATTAAAGAGAAACCTGATGCAATTTTGCCGACTATGGGTGGTCAAACCGCTCTTAACACCGCAATGGAATTATGGAAAAACGGAACACTTGATCGTCATAAAGTTGAATTAATTGGAGCTAAAGCAGAAAGTATTGAAAAAGCTGAAGACAGGCTAAAATTTCGAAATGCCATGGATAAAATTGGCTTAGAAAGTCCAATTTCTTCATTAGTAAAAAGTTTAGACGAAGCCGCTGACGCTCTTGAAAAAATTGGTCTGCCAGTGATCATACGCCCGAGTTTTACTCTTGGCGGGGTCGGTGGAGGAGTTGCACATAACAAAACTGAATATGACAACCTAATAGAATTGGGCCTTGCAGCATCACCGGTGGGTTCTGTATTGGTTGAAGAGTCAATTATTGGCTGGAAAGAATATGAAATGGAAGTTATCCGAGACAATGCTGATAACTGTATAATAATTTGTTCAATTGAAAATGTTGACCCAATGGGTATCCACACGGGTGATTCAATTACGGTTGCTCCCGCACTCACGTTAACTGACAAAGAGTACCAAATTCTCCGAAATGCTTCAATCTCCGTATTGCGAGAAATCGGGGTCGATACCGGCGGCTCAAATGTACAATTTGCAATTAATCCAAATGATGGTCGCCTAGTGATTATTGAAATGAACCCGAGAGTATCAAGATCTTCAGCGCTTGCGTCAAAAGCAACGGGTTTCCCGATTGCAAAAATCGCCGCTAAACTAGCTGTTGGCTATACACTAGATGAATTAAATAACGATATCACAGGCTCAACACCGGCAGCCTTTGAACCTACAATTGATTACGTTGTTACAAAATTCCCACGGTTTACTTTCGAGAAATTTTCTCAAGCCCAACCAATATTATCAACAGCGATGAAATCAGTTGGTGAGGCGATGTCAATTGGCCAAACCTTTCCAGAAAGCTTACAGAAAGGTCTTCGATCAATGGAGATAGGAATAACAGGCCTTGACGAGATTGAAATAAAAGGTGCACCAGATCCAGATAGCATTCGAACAGCCCTATCTCAACATCACCCTAATCGTATTTTATACGTTGCTCAAGCGATGAGGCAAGGTCTGAGTCTTGAGGATATTCATAGCTCATCAAAATTTGATCCTTGGTTCCTAAATCAAATCAAAGCTATTATCGATAAAGAAGAAATCCTCCGTACTAATGGCCTTCCTAAAGATAAATCTAACCTATTAAAAATAAAAAAAATGGGTTTTTCTGATGCTCGTCTAGCTCATCTAACCGGAAAATCCGAATCAGATATACAGTCGATAAGAAATAGCCTTGATGTGCACCCGATTTATAAGCGAGTTGATACTTGCGCTGCTGAATTCCCAACACGAACTTCTTATTTGTACTCATCTTATGAAGGAGATGGCCTAAATCCTTCCGAGAGCGAAATTAATCCATCAGATTCAAACAAAGTTATCATTTTAGGTGGTGGCCCAAACCGTATCGGTCAAGGAATCGAGTTCGACTACTGCTGTGTTCATGCCGCCTATGCAATGAGAGAAGCTGGATATGAAGCTATTATGGTCAATTGCAATCCAGAAACAGTTTCAACCGATTATGACACTTCAGATCGGCTATATTTTGAACCACTGACCAACGAAGATGTTATTGAACTAATTCTTGCCGAGCAAACTAAGGGAAATATTCACGGTGTAATTGTTCAATTTGGGGGACAAACTCCGCTACAACTTGCGGCAGCATTAGAAACAGCGGGAATAAAAATTTTAGGGACTTCACCCGATGCAATAGATCTCGCAGAAGACCGGCACCGATTTCAGAAATTATTGGAAAAACTAGGCCTCAAACAGCCACCCAATGGAATAGCTCGATCCACCATTGAGGCAGAGACAATTGCCGATAAAATTGGTTATCCTGTGGTAATCCGCCCATCTTATGTTTTAGGCGGACGAGCAATGGAAATTGTGCACGATATAGAAGGATTACGTCAATATATGGAAGTTGCAGTTAATGTCTCGGGAGAAAATCCGATCCTCATTGATTGGTATTTGCGTGACGCGATTGAAGTTGACGTCGATGCAATTTGTGACGGCAGAGAAGTCTACGTTGCTGGAATTATGGAACATATTGAAGAAGCTGGCATTCACTCAGGCGACAGTGCTTGCTCTTTGCCACCCCATTCATTATCTGAGAAAATAATTCAAGAGCTACGAAAACAAACCGAAGCTTTAGCTATTGGACTTAACGTTATTGGGTTAATGAATATCCAATTTGCGATCCAGAACGACGTTGTTTTTATCCTAGAAGTTAATCCCCGCGCTAGCCGAACCGTTCCATTTGTTGCAAAGGCAACCGGGCTCCCGATTGCTAAAATTGCGGCCCGAATTATGGCTGGTGAACCCCTTTCTAAATATAAATTGGTTGAAAATCTTAAACCCAATCATTTTGCGGTTAAAGAAGCCGTTTTTCCATTCTCTCGATTCCCAGGCGTTGATATAATTTTGGGACCAGAAATGAAATCAACGGGCGAAGTAATGGGCATCGACTCAGATTTTCCTCGCGCTTTCGCTAAATCTCAATTAGGGGCTGGAACAATATTGCCATCAGAGGGGACCGTATTCATATCAGTGAAGGATAGTGACAAAAATACTGCTAAAGAAATAGCTTTTGAGTTGCAAGCACTCGGCTTTAAAATTTTAGCAACCCACGGTACTAATAAATTTCTCGCCAATGCTGGTATTAAATCCAAATTAATTAATAAAGTACTTCAAGGTCACCCTCATTGTGTTGATGCAATTATCTCAGGGGACGTGCATATGGTCATCAATACTACCGAGGGAGCACAAGCGATTTACGATAGTTTTTCCATACGGAACACATCACTTCTGAAAAATATACCTCAATACACAACAATCTCTGGTGCCGCTGCTGCAATCAAAGCAATTAAAGTATTGAAAATTAATCAATCTGGTTGCTACAATGGACTTGAAGTTAATTCTCTACAATCATATGTTAAACACTCTTTGTAAGTTATTTTACCCCAAAGCATCCCTTGGTAACAGCTACGGATAAATACTTTTTGTATAAGGTTTAAGTTATGGAAAAAATTCCAATGACGGCTCGCGGACTAGTTGCGCTCGAAAAGGAATTACGGCAACTAAAATTTAATGACCGACATGAAGTCATTAAAGCAATTGAGGTCGCCCGTGAACATGGTGACCTGTCAGAAAATGCCGAATATCATGCTGCTCGAGATAAACAGAGTTTTATTGAGGGGCGGGTAATGGAATTAGAGTCGGTCATAAGCTTGGCTGATGTAATTGATCCCACAGAATTTTCCGGTGAAGTCGTGCGTTTCGGGGCAACGGTTGAACTAGCTGATGAAGATACCGATGACCAATCCACGTTTCAAATTGTCGGCACCTATGAAGCAGATATTGAGAATGGTTTATTATCAATTACATCACCAACTGCCCGAGCTTTAATAGGAAAATCGCTTGGCGACTGCGTTGAAGTAACAACTCCTGGGGGTTCGAAATCATACGAGATTATTAAGGTTGAATATAAGTAAATTCAGTATCCGAAAATAGAGTCATGTTGATTAATTTTCACGTTCATAGATGAATAATTCATTCGCAATATACGTTAAGATCTAGAATTGAATTTCCTTTGGTCTTTTGGCTCCACATAAAACAAACACAGTTCCTAGTCTTTATAAATTCCCGGGCCTTAGCATCATTGCGGGCTCAGCCTTATTGGTATGGAAATCTCTTTTTTTTAATTTTAGGGTTTTTAATAAGCATAAGGTAAAACTATTCTTCTGAAATTCCTCCATCGGAAAAGATATCAACTGGAACACCTGGATTAGATTTGGAGGACCGAATTGTCAGGGAAGATTTTACGTGAGCTACGTTTGGCGCAGGAGTGAGTTTTTCCATAACAAAGTTCTGATATGTCTCCCAATTCTCAGCCACTATTTTTAATATAAAGTCCGTTTCCCCGGCCAGCATGTAACACTCACGCACCTCAGGCCAAGAATTTATGAGTTCTTCAAATGCTACTAAATCTCGTTCAGCTTGACTAGATAACCCCACATTGGCAAATACTGTAACATTATAACCTAGCCCGCCCGGTTCTAAATCTGCATGATAACCTCTGATAAAACCGGCCTCTTCAAGTGCACGGACACGTCTTAAGCAAGGCGGAGCAGATATACCAACCCGATTGGCAAGTTCAACATTTGTTATTCGCCCTTCATCCTGCAATTCATGCAGAATATTGCGATCAATATTATCTAATTTTACACGTGCCATGGTATTTTATCCTCTATTTCAACACTAGTTTAGGACGGTACATAAAAACACGCAATAATATTTCAAATTTTTCCCAATATTAGATGTTAAATTTGTAGGTTCATGAAAATTTTATAATGGCGATACTTTGTTCGCTTGCGCCCGGCTTTATGGCTTTCTATGCTGTTGATTGTTAAATTAATAAACGGAGTTCGTATTTTCTATGTCCAAGTACCATTATAATTTGATTATCTTAGGTTCCGGAGCAGCGGGTCTTACTGCTGCCATCTATGCCGCCCGGGCTAATTTAGAGCCCACATTAATCCATGGAATGCAGCCTGGTGGCCAAATGACCATCACTACGGACGTTGAAAATTTTCCGGGATTTCCAGAGGTAATTCAAGGCCCCTGGTTAATGGAGCAAATGCAAGCACAGGCCGAGGGCGTAGGTACAAACATGATATCTGATTTGATTGTTGAGACTAGTTTAAAAAACAAACCATTTAAACTAATAGGAGACTCCGGTGATACTTATACCTGTAATGCTTTGATTATCTCGACTGGAGCACAGGCAAAATGGCTCGGTTTAAATAGTGAAACTAAATATCAGGGATTCGGAGTTTCGGCTTGTGCAACATGTGATGGATTTTTCTATCGGGGAAAAGAAGTTGCGGTGGTTGGAGGTGGTAATACTGCTGTCGAAGAAGCAATTTACTTAACCAAACACGCGTCAAAAGTTACACTTATCCACCGCCGAGAGAGCTTACGTGCGGAAAAAATTTTGCAAGAGCGCTTATTAGCTAATCCTAAAGTTGAAATTATGTGGGATACTACTTTAGAGGAAGTTATAGGAAAAAAGGAAGGTCCCATGCCAGAAGTAACCGGCGTAAGGGTTCGGCACGCCAAAACAAATAAAATTGTAGAATACAGCCTTGATGGTGTTTTCATTGCAATCGGCCACCAACCTAATACGAGTATTTTTGTGGACCAATTAAAAATGGATGAAGACGGTTATTTAATCACAAAACCAGATAGCACTACGACCAATATTCCAGGTGTTTTTGCAGCAGGTGATGTGCAGGACAATAAGTTCCGCCAAGCGGTAACTGCAGCCGGCACCGGATGTATGGCCGCACTAGAAGCTGAGAAATATATAACTGAGATGGAAAAGTAGATTGAAATAGAAATTCAATGAGAAATTACTATATAATTCTTAACGTATATTAGATAGTATTTAGGATAAAATAATCCAATTAATACTATGTTTGTTAATATGTTCGTTTTCGATTTTCTAAAACGGCCAATGATTGTATTGGAACCAAGAAATGGATTGGGATAAACTCCGGACTTTTCATGCGGTCGCCGAAGCTGGTAGCTTTACACATGCTGGCAACGCGCTAAACCTGAGCCAATCAGCTATCAGTCGCCAGATTAGCGGACTTGAGCGAAACCTCAATATTATATTATTCCATCGGCACGCTCGAGGACTTATCTTAACCGAGCAAGGCGAAGAACTCTATGAAACTGCTCATGAGGTTTTTCATAAAATTACTATGACTGAAGCACGGCTAACTGAAATCAAGGAACGCCCTGAAGGTCCGCTAAAAATAACAACGACCATAGGTTTTGGCTCGGTTTGGCTAACACCAAGAATTAAAGAATTTATGGATCTCTATCCAGAAATTAATTTAACGATCCTGCTAGACTATGACGATCTTGATCTTGCTATGCGTGAGGCAGATGTAGCAATTCGATTGACACCTCCTCGCCAACCTGATCTCATTCAGCGCCATCTTATGAAGATCCATTATAATTGTTACGCCTCCCCAGAATATTTACAGTTACATGGAATGCCTAAAACGCCGGAAGCTCTGGATGAGCATAACTTGATTACATTTGGTGAAGAGGTTGGGGATCAAACAGACCTTCTGCCGGCTCTCAACTTCTTACAGGGTGCTGGGGCGAAAGGGGATCGTCGAAAACCCGTTCTACAGGTTAACAACATCTATGGTATTTATCGAGCGGTTAGAAGTGGAGTAGGTATTGGCGCTCTGCCAGATTATTTCACTGAAGGCTCCTCAAACCTCGTGCATATTTTACCTGAGTTACAATCGCCTCAAACTGACGTTTACTTTGTATACCCTGAAGAACTAAGACAATCAGCACGAATTGCTGTTTTCAGGGATTTCCTGATTAGGAAAATTTTCGACATTCGCAACTAATTTAATCAGTACAATATAATTAAAATAATCTATGCAAAATATGCATAGGTGAAATGTCTTATGAGCGCTGGTAAAAATCGCAGGGCAGAGCTATATAATTCGCGCCTTTTGTTAATTTATAGTGTCCTTTCAAGGGCCTATTATATTCAAAAGCGGGTCCTTATGGACCTCACGTCTCCCAGACGTGAAACCTCCCTGTTAAACTTGCTGGAAAACTTACGTTTTCCAGCATTTTTTGGGTTAATTTTATATTTATTAGGAAACAACAAGGTAGCGATCCTTACTCGATTTCTTTAACAATTTTAATTTAAACTTCCCAAACCCTCCATTTCTTCATAAGCAACTTTAATTCAATTATTTTATCGTAGAAGCAGCTACTTGCTAATACACAGTTGGTTGAAAATCAGCAAAGGAACAGTTAAGTAGTAAAGTAAATTTTGAATTAGTGAAATCACCACTTTGGTGGTTAAATCTGACAAAATTATATAATTCGTTGTCAATTTACATTTTAGAAAATTACTAGTTAAATATTTTAAACATAAGAATAGAAAAAATATGTGTGGCATAGCAGGGATAGTTTCGACACGCCCGGTAAATCCGAAGGCGATCGTGCAAATGAATAAGTTGCAGAAACACCGTGGGCCTGACGATTCCGGTCTATGGTTCTCCAACGACAAAAAGGTTGCGTTGGGTCATCGCCGGCTTTCCATCATTGACACATCAAATTCTGGCCATCAACCAATGATTAACAAAACCCAAGTGATCACTTTCAATGGTGAAATATACAACTATCTCGAAATTGCTAAAAAGCTGAGGGACTTAGGCATTGATCTTGATTCGACTTCTGATACCGAAGTTCTGCTAAAAGCTTATCAACAATGGGGTGACGATGTTTTAGATCAACTTAATGGCATGTTTGCATTTGCTATTTATGACCCGGAAAGACAATTATTATTCTGCGCTCGTGATCGATTTGGAGAAAAGCCTTTCTTATTTCACAATACTAATGATTGTTTTATTTTCGCTTCAGAATATAAGGCACTTTTTGCCATAAACGGAATTTCTGCCAATTACGATGAAGAACGAATTTTGCGATTTTTATTCCATCCAACACAAGGTTTGGATGACGACGTGCAGACATGTTTTGAACACATAAAACAATTACCTTCCGGTCATTATCTAAAGTTAGATGTAAAAACACTAAATCTAAGCATTACTCGTTATTGGGATATTACACCAGACGATGAGTTTGCTAAAATCACTGAACCAGAAGCCCAAGAATACTTCCGCTTTTTGTTAACAGATTCTATAAAACTTCGGATGCGCAGTGACGTTCCGTTAGGTTCATGCCTCTCTGGGGGGCTTGATTCAAGCGCAATAGTTTGTCTTGCCCATGAATTGAGAGAATCTAACCAATCTTATGATGTTTTTACTGGGCGTTTTCCTGGTTCTAATGTTGATGAATGGAATTGGGCCAAGAAAATTATTTCTGCCACTTCAGCAATTTCACACGTAGTCAGTCCCCAAGTAGAAGATTTTCATAAAGATCTAGGCAATTTCATCTGGCACAATGAGTTACCTGTCGGAAGCACCAGCCAATATGCTCAATGGTCAGTGTTTCGTTTAGCAAAACAGGCAGGAATAACAGTTTTATTAGATGGCCAAGGCGGTGATGAACTCCTTGGTGGTTATGAGCAATACTTTCAAAAATACTTAGCTAGTATAGGATATCACAATACCAGTGAGCGAAAAAAAATTAAGGCTCGTTATCCTCTAGCCTTGTTGACTAGAAGTCAAAATGCAAACCAGTACCTTCCGCAAAAATTTAGACATTTTTTAGCCGGCATAACTGGAAAAGGGAGTGATTTTTCTTTTGGCTTGGAACAAAAACATGCCTCTAATCTTCACAGGAAACTATCATCAGCACCTCCGGGGGCAGATCAATTTCACCCGTTAGCGGCAACACTTTATCAAGAAATGCTATACACCCATTTACCGGTATTACTAAGATATGGTGATCGTAATTCAATGGCACATTCAAGAGAAATCCGACTGCCATTTTGTGACCACCGCTTAGCGGAATTTACTTTTTCATTGCCAGCCGGATATTTGATGGGAGGTGCGGAAACAAAACGTCTATTGAGAGGAGCCATGAAAGGAGTTTTGCCAGAAGAAATCCGTAAACGCTGGGATAAACAAGGATTTATTCCACCTCAAGCAAAATGGTTTCAAGAAAATTTAGCTGAGTATGCTGAAAATGTTATCAATGACCCAGATTTTGAACAATCTGGAGTTTGGCGAAAACGTTGGTGGTTGGACGTACTCAAACGATTTAACTCGGGAGAACTTCACCTTGCTTCTATGTTATGGCGCCCGGTAATGGGGAAAGCCTGGCAAGATCATTTTCTCGACCGCATTAAATCAATAAAAAAAATTGACGCATTTGAAAGATCCGCCTAATGCGTTTAGTCCTCATCAATCATTGTCATCCAAATACACCCCATATTTGTGCCACTAGAATGCGAGAATTTGCTCACGCCATGACGCTTCTTGGCAATAAAGTCATATTGCTGACAGAAACATTAGATGGGGTACCAACAAAAACTAGGCCAGAACAAACAAGCGAAATAATTCTTAACCATAATTTTAGCTCCCCACTCCATATAGCTGTTGAACCAATAGGACATCCCCTTATAAGAAAATTGCGCAACGGCACACTGCCTTGGGGTATCCGCCAAGCGGTAGTTGTTTGGTATTTCTTCTACTATAAAGGGGTTTATACTGATTGGAGAGCGGGTAGCCAACCATATTTAAATCCTATTTCTGATAACTTCAAACCAGATTTGGTTTGGGCAACATTCCTCAATACTGATGCCTGGAACATCGCTATTGACTTAGCAAAAATCTCAAAAATACCTTGGATAGGGGATATTAAAGATCCTTGGGAAATTTATATCCCCGCACCGTTTAGAAAATTCTTAGCAAATTATTTTGATACTTGTCTAGCCATCACTACCTTTTCTAGTTTCAATTCAAACGATGTTAGAAAATGGTTCAAATCACCTACAAAAATTTTGTACAGTGGCTTTTGGTCCGGTCAAGTAGAGGCAATTAACAAACTCAATTCAGATAAAATAAATATCAGTCTGACAGGCGGAATATACAACGTTCGTTCTCTTAATGAATTGATGCAAGGTGTAAAAATCTGGTTAAAGGGATTATCCAAGAATCAAAGGTCAAAAGTTCATCTAACTTATGCGGGTCACGATACAGAAGCCGTAAAGACGGCAACTCAAAAATTGACCAAACTTTGCAAGATCAACTTGAAAGGTTTTATACCAATCACAGAATTGCGAGAAATTCATCAAAACTCAATTGCAAATATGTATGTTAAAATTGATAGTACCTTTCACCATAAAACCATAGAAATGTTATCGGCAGGTCGTCCAATCATTTGTTACCCTGAAGAAAATAATGAAGCAATTGAAATTGCCAAAACAACAAATATTACCCTACACTCATGCAAATCAGCTATCGAAATTTCCCAAGCTTTAAGTAAGAGCTTAAATACTCTATCCAATAGAGTAGCCGAAAACGAGAAGCTCAAAGAGCTGACCTGGGATTCTCAGGCGAAAAAACTAGAAAATTTATTTAAGACTATTTTACATCACCATAAAATCAATTCTTAAGCTTAGATGATCAGTTAGAATCCAATACACCATTTGGTTGGAACTTAGATCGATATAACCCACCAAAAGAATTATTCTTATGTATATTTAATTTCGCATGAAAGTTTCATATAGATAAGACCACATGCATTGTGTAATGTTTGTTTAGTTAAATAAATAAAATATGGTGCTGTAAGGAAATTAATTTTGAAGAATATTTTCTCCTCACTTGCCGTTGCTGCTATTGCTAAGCGCTACAGCCTAAACTATTTCGATATAGGCTCTCGAGGGGGCTTCCAGAAAGATCTTTCCCCAATATCTTTCGCTGTAGAAGTTGTCGGTTTTGAGCCTGATCCTATTGAATTCAAATACCTGCAATCACGAACACCAACGTCATGGAAATCTGTTACTATTTTACCGTTTGCTCTCAGTGACCGTTCAGGCACTCAGACGCTCAATATACCAATAGACCCACAGTCAGCTTCTTTATTGAAGCATAATTTAGCAATAGGAAAAAAGTTCAAAAAGACGCATATGTTTGAAATTGATCGCACGGAGGAAATTCAAACACTTTCGCTCAAAGATGCCTTGGGAAAGACTAACTTTGAATCGATTGATTTTATGAAGATTGATATTGAAGGAGCAGAACTAATGGTTTTTAGCTCATCCCCAGAAATAATGAAAAACACCTTAGCCATTAAAACAGAAGTTTCCTTTATTCCAATGCGTAACAATCAACCTTTGTCTAGTGACGTTGACAAATATCTCACAGAGATAGGGTTTGAATTGATAAATATAATTGAACCGTTTCACTGGCGCCGCGAAGGATATATAACACACCCATACTACTCTTCTGGAAAACCACCTTATTCAAAAGCCCAGATAGCGCAGGCAGATTTCCTGTATTTCCGCAATCCTGACAGCTTAAAAGGCGATATTCCTAAGCTTATAAAATTATCCCTAATATCCCTCTCATTTGGTTATTTTGACCATGCTTTAATGATCTTAGAACGTGCAGAAGTTAAAAAATTCTTAGCTTCAGAATTTAACAAAACTCCCATGGAAATCGTTGCCCCAGCATCTAGAAGCTTTGGCCGTAGAATTTTCATTAAAGAGTTTTATCGCCAAGGGTGTAACTTAATCCCATTCATTCGATATTTGAAGAACCTATTTTATCAGTAAAACCTTGTGATACATTATTGATTATTTCAAGGCTGAAGAATCCAAAATCCTAGGATTTAATCTATACACTGAGTTCAGTACTGGGTCATGCGAAATTTGGAAACAATATCTCTAATAAATGAACCTTGTTTAGTTAATATAAGCTCATTGGCTTCGCGCGGACCACAAAAAAATACTAACATATGTATAATACCGCTCCCCGTAACAAACGAATCAATCTTTAAAAGCCTTTTTCTCATATAAATGTAGTACAAAAAAAATAAATAAAAAGGCCAGAAAATAGGCCGCTGACAGGCCAATAGCTAGGGTTACATCAGCCCCGAGCCAACCTACAGCACCTACTGCAATTGGGATCAGCAACCCAGCGTATTGGACAACGCGACCACCAAACATGATTATGGTTTGACGCGTGGTAAAACAATAGGTCCTTAATGTTTCAAACATGGTGGAGAAAACTACCATACCAAACATAGCCAATAGAATATCAGCAACTCTTGCCCAATTCTCACCAAATAACCACGGTACAACAGGGTCGGCAAATAATACAGTTAAAATACCAGCTATTAAGAGAGGAATACCAAGAACACGCAAGACTTTATTGCGCCCTTCTCTGCGAACCCTAGCGTCTTCCGTACGGCCAAACCAAATAGCAAGAATTCGACTAACGATAGGCGACAACATCTGATGAGGAACATTCGCCAAGCGCTGAGCCTGAAAAAATAGGCCTGCAATCACCTCACCACCGAAAAAACCTGCTAAAAGAATTGTCAAGCGATGGAAGTTTCCTTCCATCACCCCATCTAACCATACACCGCGAGCATCCTTAAATAGATCTAACCATTCGTTAACCGTCAAAAATCTTAAGCGGTAAAGGGTCATACCACCAATACCCCACAATCCAAAAAGATTAATAAATGAGTTTAATATCTCACGAATAAATAGAGCAACCCAACCAAAACCAGTCAGCACCAAAGCGAGGGCCAACAAATGTCCTCCCGCCGAAGCACTCGTTTCTACCAAAGCTAATTTGTGATAAGGGGGCATAGTTCGCTCATAAAACGCCTTATTAATGTCCGTCCAATGGCGCAATCCAATCGCACCAACAAGTGTCAATTCCCATAAACCGGCATTATTACTCACGATCAACCAAATAGAAATTATCAGCGTAGCTACTAGTGTTTCCAGTGTCATGGCGGAAAAAAGCATGTCCTTAGTCTTATTGTCATACTCAATTTCCGGCTTGCGGATAATCAAAACATTTATACGTGGCGAGATGATTGAATAAACAACAGATGCTCCAGCTAGAATAATGGCAAACCGCCCGAATTCACTCGGAAAAATATGTCGCACCAGAACTAAGTTTACGCAAAATGCCAAAATTGCCTGAAACAATTGGCTCCCCACAAGAAGTGCGCCGCCAGTTTTTAAATTTTTATAATTAATATCTTTCATAGAATTTCTGCCAATTCTTGAAATAGCTTACTTTTCTCAATTGAAATAGAAAAACCCATCTAAACCCGTCAAGGACCATTTCATCAGCTATGCAAAGGATCCATGCTAAAAGGAAAATAAATTTTTTAATTTTGATCACGTTTAGTCACATTGATCGTAACTTTCTTTAATTTTTCTAAAATCATTAATTAAACGATTAACATGGGATTCCCAAATATAATTATCTTTGACATTCTTCTTCCCCGCCGTGGTTATTGATTCTCTTAAATTCTGGCTCTCAATTAGAAGTCCAATTTTCTTCACCAAATCCGAAACAGATAAAGGGGAAAAATAAAGAGCAGCGCCTTTGCACACCTCTCTGTGAACCAAAGTGTCCGAAGCTATAATAGGTAGGCCAGTACTCATAGCCTCGGCTAAGGGGTGGCCAAAAGTTTCAGACAATGATGGAAAAACGAACAAGTCATGAGCATTGTAAATATCTGGAAGTCGGTCATATCCCTTATTGCCAACCAACTTTACCTGGCCACGTTCAACACCCTTCTTCAATAGGAACAGGTCTTTAGCACCACCAAATGTTTTATCAATATCTTCAAGCTCCATCGTTAATGTTAGTTCGCATCGAATACCTTGTTTATTTAATTGGCAGACAGCTTCCGAAATCAGTCCAGGCTGTTTATGCGGATAATAGGCTGAAATATACAGTATCCTTAAAAGATCTCCCTCTCGCCACTTCCGATCCTTATCTCGATCTGAGTAAAATTTGGAAATTGTCCCATACTCATTGACCTTGATACGCCCTTCCAGATCTCCGGCCCAGGAAATAATTAGATTTTTCAAAGCTTTAGTTGGCACTAGAACATTTTGTGAGGATCGAGCCGAAGCAATTATTAGCCGACGCCGTAAGGATCTGTTAAGAATCGATTGAATGCCTAGACTAGGCCCAATATTGACCAAATAAAACGGATCAAACAGCCCTCCTTCACGCACAAGTAGAACCTGAGGAACGGGTGATCCCAATAACCCGAAATTGGCAGAAGAAAACAAAATATCGGGTTTATGTTTAGCAACAATATAACGCCAGACGGTTTGCTCCCATATCAATCGGCGCACGGGGGGCATATAATCAATATCTAA
This sequence comes from uncultured Rhodospirillaceae bacterium, assembly GCA_964639965.1. Taxonomy (GTDB): domain Bacteria; phylum Pseudomonadota; class Alphaproteobacteria; order Rhodospirillales; family UBA2165; genus TMED23. The sequence goes on along the minus strand of CAZXGI010000031.1, from coordinate 2,861 downwards.
TCGTATTGATGGAACATTTTCGTCAAGATGAAAATTATTAGAAATGGCGAAGATAGGTTCAATGTCTCGCTTCATTAGGGAGCGTGCAAGGTTATTCGTATAAGTTACGATACCACCTTTTCTAGCAGACAACGCATTGATTATAACTTTCATTAACCCTGTCCTATTCCAACAGAATCCAAGGAATTAATGATGCGCTCAATATTTGCCTTGTGAGTTAAGTCAAGTTCCATTGTTCTTCTGCGAGATGCTTCTCCAATGGAAGTGCGTTGTTTATCTCGATCAATCCATAGGGTACAAACATGCACCAGTTCGTCATTGCTCGAAAAATAAATAGCTTCCTTTTCCTCCCTATAAATTTCAACAATTTCACTATTACGTTGGTGAACCATAAACCCCGAACATGCAGGAATTTCAACTGAACGGCATGTTTGTAAATCGCGATTGGCTTCTCGCAAAAAACACAAATTTATAGAGCTTGCAGAAATAACCTTGGCAAATTCATCATTGTAAGCCGGTCTATTTTCAATCCTCAGGTTTGGATGTCGACCTACCCAATCTGACCAACCATTACCCCAAACACGCACGTTAAAACCACTTTTAGCTAAATGCAATATACTACTTGCACGAGGCTCTTCAAAAGAACCAATAAAACTTATAGGTGAACCAAACTGTAACCGTTCTTGCTCGGTAATTTTTACTGGGCGATGCAGTGTCGGTTCACAACTGTTATTAACAAAAAATACGTTTCTTACACCCAGAGAAGGTAATTCTTCAAGATGGGCATTGAACGACTTCGTTGTCACCCATAAATCACATAAAGGAAGTATACCTTCAATTTGCCGCGTCCGCAAAACAGGATTCATCATATCATCCTCAGAATACCAAACAACTGCCAAGTTCCTATTCAGTTGTCTGGCACGGCATAGGCTCGATGGTTTAATCATATCTGCCGCATCAAGCCACAAAATATCAGCGCCATTAAAAATCTCGCGAAGTATTGCCTGATTGGCTCTCGCTGGATCACCGGGAATGCGTAAACGATAACGGATTCTTTGAAAAATTGTTGGTGCCGTTTCATAATTCAACCCTGGAAGAACCGTTGGAATGCACGTTACCAAATGACCTAGTGAGCGCATTGCAGCAGCTCTTTGTACTGTTCTAGACTCTGCAAACGTTTGCCCAACCAAAATAATTCTCAAAGGCAATTTAACTTCATTGGTCTGCAACATCAGGTGACCTTATATAATTGATGGCCTGGTTAAAACCTATAATATCTTCCGAGAATCCCCATTTTTTTATAGCGCTGCCAGCAATTTCCCCCATTTCTTTCGAATGTAAAAGACAATAGACAATACTGTCAGCTAAAGCTCGAACATCTCCAGAAGAAAACACCTTACCACATTCATCGTTCAACAAATCTGTAGCACAACCGACCTGATCGCTGACAATAACCGCTGTACCACAGGCCATTGCCTCGTTAACAACCAATCCCCAAGGTTCACGTTCCGATGGTAAAACCAAAACATCTGCTATATCATAAAATGATGCCAACTCGCTTTGGTTTTTAAACCCCAGAAAAATAGCATTTGGTACCAAGGTGCGAAGTCTTGTCTCCATCTCTCCACCACCAACAAAAATAAGGGCAGGTTTTTTTCCTATTTCCCAATCGACACTATTTATAGCTTGAACAAGAACATCGGGACGTTTTCGAGGCATAAATTTTCCCACAAAAAGAATAATTTTTTTCCCAGGCGTTATTCCTAATTTTAACCTAAGTTTATCACGTTGCGGAATAGCGGCCTTTGCCTTCATTTCGAAATATTTATTATCAACAGCATAGGGTGTCAGGAATATCTGATTCTCAGATATACCACGATGGAGATAGTATTTTTTGTTTTCCGTACCGATCGCTAAAAATGCATGGCAAAAGCTGAGAACCCAATTAATATAGCAACGTTTGAACCAGCCCTTTATCCCCGTTCCGTCTGGCATGGCGAGGTCAGAATTTTCGCCTCTCATAAGTACTGGAGTACCTAAAAAACGAGCTAATAGTAATGCTTTGTGCATTAAAGGAGTTTCCCAACCATGCAACCATAGAACTTCAGCGTTTCTAATTTCTGAAAATAGACTCGTATCAACTACAGAAACACTATTGTAGCCCTCGGTTAGGGGAACGTCCCACTTAATGTCACGCCTAAATCCAGAATCATAGTGTGGAGATCCTGAAAAGTTTTTCTCAAAAATAACTCGTAAACTTATCCCCTCTTCATTGGCAATCCGACGTAAAAGAGGGGCTTGATATTGAATGGGATGCGATACAAGATATGTAACCTTAGTATTTATAACTGATCTCCCCAAGTCTGATGCCACGCAGTAGCTAAGGATTTTTCAAATTGATCGTGATTATAATTTTCTTCAACGAATTGTCTTGCATTCCGACCCAATACCTCTCTCTTAAATCTATCTTCCGTTATGTTTAAAATTGCCGCAGCCATTTCATTAGAATCAAAAGAAATAAGAGCCCCGGTTTTTCCTTCAATAACGTAATCTTCAGGCCCTCCACAGCGGGTAGATACGATTGGCACTGCTGTAGCCATAGCTTGCAGACCCGCAATATTCAGACCCTCTTGGGTAGACGGAATAACAAAAATATCTAGCTTTTGATAAAAGTTGGGTAATTCATCTTCATTTAACCAACCCGTCCAAGTAACATGCCGTCTAATACTTAGGTCATCTGCTAGCTTTTCCAATGGTTCTGTTTCATCCCCTGTCAACAATAACTCAAGATTCTTGCCCTGATTAATAAGATTTCTTAACGCAAAAAATAAAAGAGGAATGATTTTTCTTGGATCACTAGG
>CAZXGI010000030.1:0-29178 GCA_964639965.1 uncultured Rhodospirillaceae bacterium | reverse complement strand
AGTGGTGCCCAGAAGAGGACTTGAACCTCCACGATCTTGCGATCACTGGCACCTGAAGCCAGCGCGTCTACCAATTCCGCCATCTGGGCCCAATTGATTGGTATGGAAATAAGTATTATTTGAGTTTGTGGTAACTTCTCATTTTTTTAGTGTCAATGTTTTAGATTATCAGATCTCTAATTTAGTTATTATTCTTATTATTGGATAAGCGAGTTTGTGTGGGTTGTTTCTTAAGATTCTGAATAGTATTAAATAGTAATAACTGGCTTTTGTCGATTTAAGCTAATGGACATTATGAAACAATGGAAAATTATGTTGTAACTATTTTTGGTGGCTCTGGATTTATAGGCCGTCATTTAGTTCGAAAATTAATAACAAAAGGTGCAATCGTACGGGTGGCTGTTAGGGATCCTGAAGATGCTAGGTATTTAATGACGATGGGTAATGTTGGGCAAGTTGTTCCGATTGCGGCAAATGTAAGGGATGAGGCCTCGATACGAGCTGCGGTAAATGGCGCTAAGGTCGTTGTTAATTTGGTTGGTATATTGTCCGAATCGGGTCAACAAGATTTCTATAACATACATACTCAGGGGGCGTCTAATGTTGCAAGAGCAGCAGCAGATTTGGGGGTTCAGAAATTTGTACATGTGTCTGCGGTTGGTGCTAATGCGGGTTCAGCCTCTCGTTATGCTCAGACCAAGATTGCTGGTGAGATTGCTGTGAAATCTGAATTTAATGATGCAATAATTATTAGACCTAGCGTAGTTTTTGGTTCAGAGGATAGTTTTTTTAATTTGTTTTCAGGTTTAGCACGTTTTAGTTATTTTTTACCGGTTTTTGGGTGCCCAGTTCTGCCTAAACCCAGTTTCTTCCAAAATGGTAGAGCACTTGAAATCGATTTCTATGGCAATGGTGGTACCAAGTTTCAACCTATTTATGTTGGTGATGTTGCAGCATCTATCTGTGCAGCCATCGATAGTGATATTGCAAACGGCCAGGTATATGAAATTGGTGGTCCTATCGTTTATAGTAGCGTTGAGATTATGCAATTAATATTAAAACATATTGGACGTAAACGCATATTATTACCGATTCCTTTCTGGCCGCTGAAAATAGTTGGTTGGTTGTTACAAAAGCTTCCCTCTCCGCTATTAACCTATGATCAGGTGCTGCAGTTAAAAGTTGATAACGTTGTATCTTCCCAGGCGAAAACGTTAGCTGATTTGGGAATAAATGCCACACCGGTTGAGACTGTATTGCCCAGATATTTGACACGTTTTAAGAAAACTGGTCGTTAATTTCAATTAAAGGAGTGATTGGAATATAGTTAATTACCTAACACTAAAATACATTTTCAGTTTTAAGAGCAGAAAAAATAGACCTAATTGCCATCGCTTCTCCTCCAATGGGACGTCCGGGTTTTGATGTTAAATTCCAAGCCATCAAGTCAATGTGGGCCCAATTTGTTCCGGGTTTAATAAACTCTTGCAGAAACAAAGCAGCGGTAATTGCTCCACCGAAGCTGCCTTCTGGTGAATTTGTTAGATCAGCCGTCGTGCCTTGGATCAACCCTTTATAATCTTTCCATAAAGGTAATCTCCAAACCGGGTCTTGTTCCAAATTACCCGTTTTAGCAATTGCCTCAGCAAAACCGTCATGGTTTGTAAATAAAGCTGGTAATTCTGTACCAAGAGCAATGCGGGCAGCACCAGTCAGCGTTGCGAAATCAATGATAAGATTTGGAGAGTCGGAACAGGCCTCAGTTAAAGCATCAGCTAGAATTACACGTCCTTCTGCATCGGTGTTACCAATTTCAATAGTTTTTCCACTTCGGCTGGACACTATATCTAATGGGCGGAGCGCATTACCAGAAATATTATTTTCAACCGCTGGAATGAGAACTCGTAATCGGATTGGTAGCCTGGCAGACATTATCATATGAGCAAGGCCTAATACGTTAGCAGCACCACCCATATCTTTTTTCATTAATTTCATACCGTCAGTCGTCTTAATATTTAAGCCGCCAGTGTCAAAACAAACGCCTTTGCCAATAAGTGTTAATTTTGGGTTATTTATCTTACCCCATCTAAAATCGATAAGGCGGGGGCTTTGGCTGGGAGTCTTGATGGCGCGACCTACCGCATAAATGGCTGGATATTTTTTCTTGCGCAACTCATCACCGACAATAACCTTAAATTTAGCATTATGTTTTTTTGCAAGTTTACGTGCAGCGCTTGCTAAATGAGACGGACCCAAATCCTCGGCAGGTGTATTGATTAGATCTCTGGTTAGAAAGATAGCATCAACAGTGCTATTCAAGAGGGAGTTTTGAGGTAATAAAATCCTAGCTTTTTCTGTAATTTTGGATTTTTGATATTGATCAAATTTGTATGACCCTAATATCCACCCCAGCGTCCATTTTTCGACTTCCTTTGATTCGTGGTGTTGGAACTTATATGTACCTTTTGGCAATTCCTGCGATAAATTACCACAATCCCACATGTTAATTTTGTCTGAAATACCTACCAGTATTTTTTCTAGCTTGCCATTTAAGCCAGAAATAAGACAAGTTTTACCCGGTAATGCCTCAAAGCCAGTGCTGGTAATCCAATATTGAATTTCTTTCCTTTGTGTTTTACACCAGTCAAAGAGTTTATCCTTTTTAAGAGGAATGATTGGCAGAGCTTTTCCTGATGACTTTGCAGAACGTGACATTTTGAATCCTAATTGACCGGATCAATAATTATACGTTCGCGCGATAGAGCCGTCAAAACAGTCTTATAAGCTTTTTCAGCATCTTCTAACTTATAGATATTTTCATTATAGATTGGATACGGTTTATACAAACCAGTTTCAAAGCCAGATTTCATATCTTCTAGAAGTTCTCCCGAGATAATATGATTGTGATCCATATTGCTTACGCCAATCAATTGATGATTTCCACGATAGAAAGTCCTTAAATTAATTGGATTTTCTTCAATAATAGTAGAAATGATGATTTGTCGACCCTGTTTGGCCATTGAATTGCATGCGACATCAAAATAAGGGCTACCAACAGTATTCATTATAATGTCCGCACCTGTGCCGTTGGTACGATCCATAATAGCAGTCTTTACATCCGGTTCTTTTTCAAGATTAATGATATCTACAGGCCCATTGGTGTGACCAAGATATTCATCTCGGTTTCTCTCAATTCCCATGACTGAAGCACCCTTTGCCGTTGCAATTTGAATTGTGGCCTCACCGACTTTACCATTAGCGCCAAACACGACAACTGTCTCACCAGCAGAAACGTTAGCTCCTTGAACAATGCCTAACCAAGCACAGGTCCATGATACACCAATGGAACCGGCTTCAAACATAGATAGATTATTAGGTTTTTTACGTATGCCCTGAGTGTCAACAATGTTAAATTCCGCGTGAGCACCGTTTCGACCCATACCTAGATCACCGCCTGTACCCCATACTTCTGCGCCAATTAGGTTACTTGGTCCCTCAACAACGACACCCGCGTAATCACGGCCCGGTATACGGGGCCATATTAAATTTGGCATTTTTCCTAAGAGCGCTTTTACATCACTTGGATTAATGCCACTTGCTAATATTTTTACCAAACATTCACCATCTCTTATTTTTGGTATTTCAATGTTTTTGAGTTCAAAATTAAGATTATCCGAATCCGGTGACTTTTCATAAACGGTGATTGCTTTCATTATAATAAAGTCTCTCTAATAAAATAAGTTTTCTTTTTTTTAATCTCTAACAGTTTGTTGATGAGTTTAAAAGGTTCATGATTATAATCAAAATTAGGGAATCAGGGTTAATTTTTGAGTGCAATATCTAGTGAAAGATAGAGAGCGGATATGAACGCCTATGATTGTTCCATGTAAGGCGTATGACGCTATTCTAAATTCGAAAAAAATGTTCTCTGTAAAGGAATAAAGTCATGTTTTATATTTTATTTGGTAAAAATATGATTAAATATGAAACGTCGTTCATATATCCTAGTTAAATTATAGAAAAATTTTATGGCTCCACCATTATTAACTCTTCGTGATATTCATCTTACCTTTGGCACTACAGCACTTCTCGACGGAGCCGATTTATCGGTTTCTGAGCGCGATCGAATTTGCTTGGTAGGTCGAAATGGATCAGGTAAGTCGACTTTGCTAAAAATCCTCGCTGGCTTGGTTGAGGTTGATAGTGGAGAAATATTTGTACAACCAGGCATAACCGTACGCTATCTAGCACAAGAGCCAGACTTCTCTGGTTTTAAAACAACATTAGAATATGCGCGAGCCGAATGCGAGGCAGGCGATGATTCTTATCGCGTAGTTTATTTGCTTGAGCAGCTAGGTCTGACGGGTCAAGAGGATCCTCAAAAACTGTCAGGAGGAGAAGGGCGGCGCGCAGCTCTTGTTCGTGCATTAGCTCCTGAGCCTGATATTCTATTGTTAGATGAGCCAACAAATCATTTGGATGTTTCAGTCATCGAATGGCTCGAGAGCTATTTGATGAGAAGTGCATCAGCCATCATTATGATTAGTCATGATCGCCGGTTCTTGGAAAACCTTTCCCAAATAACAGTCTGGCTAAGTTTGGGACAGACCCAACGATTAAATCAAAGTTATAAAGAATTCGAAACTTGGAGAGAAAAAATTCTAGAGTTAGAGGAAAAAGATAACCATAAATTGGATAGAAAAATAGTTAGAGAAGAACACTGGTTGCGCTATGGAGTGACGGCTCGTCGCAAACGCAATGTGCGTCGGCTTAATGACTTACAAAAATTACGTCAACAGCGCCGTGATCGACGAATTGATAAAGTTTCTCTAAAGATGAAACCAACTAAAGCCGGAAATTCAGGTAAATTAGTTATTGAAGCAAAGAATATCTCTAAAGTGTTTGATAGCAAAAATATTGTCAAAAATTTTTCGACCCGGGTAATTCGAGGAGATCGAATTGGTTTTGTTGGTCCTAATGGTGTTGGCAAAACGACTTTATTAAAAATTCTAATAAGTGAACTTGAACCTGACGAAGGGTCGGTCCGCGCAGGAACTAAGTTGGAAATGGTTAGCTTGGATCAAAAACGGGAAAGTCTCGATGCTAATACTAGTTTAAGCGATGTATTGACTGGAGGTGATAGCGACATGGTTTTTGTGGGCAGTCAACAGCGCCACGTTGTAAGTTATATGAAAGATTTTTTATTCCAACCTGAGCAGGCACGGACCGCAGTTCGCGCCTTATCTGGAGGTGAGCGAGGTCGTTTAATGCTGGCGCGTGCATTCGCGAAGCGTTCGAATATATTAGTATTGGATGAGCCAACCAATGATCTTGATCATGAAACATTAGATTTGTTGCAGGAATTAATTTCTGATTATAACGGTACGGTTTTATTGGTCAGCCATGATAGAGACTTCCTCGATCGTGTTGTCACTTCAACGATAGCTCCAAATGAAGATTTATCCGGTGGATGGTTTGAATATGCGGGAGGTTATTCTGACATGGTGCTTCACAAGAATAAATCAAACGAGATGCAACAAAGTGGTAAAAGAAAAAAGAACTCCAAACCGAGTAAATCTGGAAATAAATCTTCGCGGATGTCGTTTAAAGACAAACATGCCCTTGAGTTGTTACCTAAAAAAATTAGCAAACTAAGAACAAAGATTGTTGAAATTCAGGAGCTAATATCAGACCCAGATTTTTATAGTAAAGAACCTGAGGATTTTAAGAAGGCAGCTATTACATTAGCTAACAGTGAAATGGAATTAGCTAGTATGGAAGATCAGTGGCTGGAACTTGAATTAAGACGCGGGGAAATAGAGGAGTTTTAGTTTGGAAGAATTTTTAACTTTAAAAAATCAGCGTGGCCTTGATCCAGTTACTGATCAGTTAGTAGAAGAGCCGGTTGAACGTGTCCGTCAGATTTTCATGAATATGCGAGATCTTGCCAAGAAAAGCGGATCTAATTTGGAAGAAACTGTTCGTTTGGTTGTGATGGTTGCCGATATGAACCGTGATCGCCCATTGATAAATATGGTTCAGAAAGAGATATGGGGGAATGAAGGTCCCTACCCGTGTAGGACAATTATTCAGGTTGATTATCTTGGGGATGATTTTGTTGAAGTAGATGGAGTTATTCGTGTCGTGAACGAAACTAGCCAGCCTATTAAATTCATCTCTCCTGAAGCAAGTTTTACTCCGACAGGAACTTGGAGCCTTGGAATTCAAACAAATTCTCATATTTTTGTGTCTGGTATGCGCGGTATTAACCCTGAAAATGATGAATTGGTGATCGGTGAAGCGCCGAGGGTGCGTCAAGCGTTTAGGAACATGCAGATAGTCACTGAGGCCGCCGGTTGTCAGATCACGGATGCAATTGCCCTTGTAATATATGTGACAGATGAAAAATACATTGAGGCTGTCGAAATGTTACAAAAACAGTTTTGGGGGAAAAAACCGTTACCGCCTATAACGATCAACATTGTTGAGGCACTTAACGGAAATGATATTGTAGAAATAGAAGGAACATTTTTGTATATTTGATTTATTGAGTTTGTCATGGTTAACGAAGAAAAAGAGCTAGACGTTATTTCCGAACGCATTGATACACCAGCGTTTCATAAAAATTTTCCCTATATTATTGAAGTTCTAAAAACAGAATTTGGTGCTAATAGTGGGAATATATTAGAAATTGCTAGTGGATCAGGTCAACATGCCTTATTTTTTGCAAATACTTTTCCTGCAATTGTATTTTGGCCAAGTGATCTCCAATCGTACCATCTTCAAAGTATTGAAGCATGGCGACAAGACGCAACCTTGGATAATTTAAGACCGCCTTTTCAGCTTGATGTCTTGAAAAAGAACTGGGGTATAGGAGAAGTTGATCGACCGCCTGATGGGCTAGATGCGATAATAAATATTAATATGATTCATATTTCGCCGATTGAAGCCGCCCGAAATTTGTTTTGGGGGTCGAGCGTACACTTAGGAATAAATGGTAAATTAATACTCTATGGTCCATTTATGAAAGATGGTCAACATACGTCGACCAGTAATGCTGAATTTGATCAGTGGTTGCGTTCTAAAGACCCGTCGTGGGGTGTTAGAGGTATAGAAGAAATATCTGTTTTTGCGAACTCTAACCAATTAGTTCTCGATCGTTTAGTCCCAATGCCTGCGAATAATTTTATTCTTATTTATAGGCGAAGTGGCCAGACTAAAGAATGAAATTTATTTGGAATCATGCTTATTTGTTAATGGTGCTGACTGCGTTGGCCTGGTCAGGAAATGGTATCACGGGAAGGGGTCTGAATGAAATTATTCCTCCAATTGGATTAGCTTTTTGGCGTTGGGTTGTTGCGTTTCCAATCGTGATGATAATTGCTTGGCCTCACTTGAGAAAAGATTTACCAAAAGTACTCGAAAATTGGTTTATATTGATAGTTCTATCTGTTTTGAGTATTTCTGTTTATAATACGTTGCTTTATTATGGATTACATTCAACTACCGCTATTAATGCATTGCTCATTAATACAGCCCGTCCAGTTGTCATTGTTCTCTTATCGATATTATTTTTCCGTCAAGGAATTAATCTTAAACAAAGTCTCGGTTTTTTGTTAGCTTCCATTGGAACTTTGGTGATTATTATTAAGGCTGAAACATCGCGTTTTGTCTCACTTGATATTAATGAAGGTGATCTCTGGGTTCTGTTAGCTATGGTGTGTTGGGCGCTTTTTACGGTTTTGTTAAAAAAGCGTCCTAAAATGCACCCAACTAGCTTTATAGCGGTTACGATTTTTATCGGGGGTCTAATTTTATTTCCCTTCTATATCTGGGAGACAATATACATAAAGCCAACTCCATTTGTGACAGAAACTATTGGAGGTGTTCTCTATTTAGCGATTTTTGCCACTATCGTGGCATATCTTTTCTATAATAGGGCGGTGGAGATTGCTGGTGCGAATAAAGCTGGTCAGGTTTCTTATATACTGCCGATTATAGGTTCGACCCTTGCTGTAATTATTCTCGATGAGAAGTTCGAGCTTTATCATGCAATTGGTTTTGCACTTATTTTATATGGAATTTATTTTGGTTCTAAAGGCAAAAGGATTAGCTAAGTTGATATTGAATGACTTGAATTTTATTAAACTATGATTAAAGGGTAATAACTCTAATTGGTATGACTGCGTCAGTCATCCAACAGCCTTCAAATTTATTCCCATTTTGTCGGGATAAAAAAAGCGATATCCAAATATTTTGCCAACAGATGATTTTAATATAACGTCAATATTTGCCCTGTTGCCTAGCAGATTATATTTCTCATATGTTGTAGAATGGTGGTTGATCATCGATTGAAAGGTTTGACTTTTGATTATAGAACTAAAACGTTCTAATGGGCCGGTATTTATTTTATTTGCTGGTGATGCAAATTTAAACGTTATTGCAATGCCGCTATTCTTATTTGGGTGGTCATTATTTTTAAGGGCATTCATAACAATATGGACAACATCCTTCGGTGATAAGGATGGGTGGGGTCGGGTTGACTTGAGATCTCCTGCAAGGAGTTGGTCGTTGCAAAGTAATACTAAAATCAGAAGAGCGACCTTCATAATTTAGATCTCATTGTTGGTTGTTATCCAATAACATTTTTTTTCATTAGAATTGCTCCTATATCGGAAGTATTTGAAGCTATAATATTATTATCATAACGAGTGTATAGGCCGGTGCGTTCTTTTTACCAAATCTAACTTTAATATATCTCCTAATGTTTTAATTGAAAAAGGGAACAATCTAACGGTGCTCCCTTTTTCCTGATTGGGCTATAGATTGCCCAGGTCTTTAGACCACATACTAATTTTGATAGAAAAGGTTGTTCCTCTGTCTCAAATTAGTAATTTGGCTAATCAAAATAGCTTCCAAATCAAATGACATCGGATCACCTCCTTTCGTTGTTAAGCCTCCTAATATTATATTTGAAATTAGGTAAAATGGAAGTAGCTTTAACGCCAAATCTATTTTAATAATAATTAGATCTATGTTGATGGTCATCAATGTAGAAAGAAAGGATAATAAATTTTACACGATAGAGTTGTTGGGGGTTGATTTGGGGAAAACAAAGGAAACTGGAGCTCTTTTGGTAGAGAGTGATGATGGACGGGATGAAAAAATATATCAAGCTGGATTTATTCCAGGTTGGATTGGTGAGGGGGGATTAAAGCCAGAACCAATACATGATTTTAATGCCTGTAGTTGGACTTGGAGTAAAGGTAGAGACTTACTGGAAGCTGCTGCAAAGAGTATTGATCCACGTGTAGCAGAACGGCGCAATATTCGAATGGCAAATACTGCTAATGGAAAACGCACTAGCCTAAATACTATTCATACGTCTTACCAAATGGTTGCTCCAGGTGAATTTGCACGAGCTCATCGGCATACCGTTAATGCTGGCCGGCTCATATTGGAGAGCAGTGGCGCGTTCACAACACTAGACGGTGAAAAAGTATATATGGAGCCTAATGATATTATACTTACACCTAATTGGGTGTGGCATGGATTGGGTAATGATAGTGAGAAATTAGGAGCCTTTTGGATAGATTTTCTAGATGATCCATTAGTCTCTGCCTTAAAAACAATTTTTTTTGAAGTTCGAGATGAAGATTATGAGGCTATGGACACCAATAATAACTCTCCCTATCATATAAAATGGCGCGACTTGGAAATCAAATTAGAAAATTCGGATCCAAACGAAGATGAAAGTTATGGTTGTCGCGTAAAATTGAATACGCCTTCTATTCCATCAATGAATCTATTCATGGAGCGATTTGACAACAAGATGAAGACAAGGCCAATTAAATCGACAGCAAATCATATATTTGTCTGCGTCGAAGGCGCTGGCAGTACCGAAGTTGAAGGTATTTCTTTTTCATGGGAGAGGGGAGACGTGGTAGCGGTGCCCTCATGGCAATCGTTTTTTCATCGTGCTTCTGTAAAATCGACGTTACTGGATATTACAGATCAACCCGTGATGGAAATGCTAGGGTGGTATCGACGTTGTGAAAGGAATTAAGGTGCTAAAAAAATTTTGTGGTTATTGATTATATAATATTCTTGATGGGCAAGTATCTTTGCATCATGATAAATAAAACTATGGGGAGATTATTACTATGGCAGCTGAAATCTATACACCAACAAAAGAAGAAATTGAGGCAAGAGTGAGTCGTTTTTCTGAACTACAGCCAATGTCTACAGCGAATGATTTAGAGTGGGTGGGTCAAGAGGCTATGGACGTTTTCTATGCAAGAAAATTGATGCCAATTATATTGGATGACACAAAAAATCCCTTTGGGAATCAGGCTCCTATAATTGGAGCGGCCGGTTCAACAATGTTTGTTTCGATCATGCCACCTGGTCAAGGCCCCTGTCTTCATTCCCATAATGGTACGTTTGAAACTTTCATGGTTCTTGATGGAACAATTGAATACCACATTGGTGAGCCAGTTGCCCATATTGTAACTTTGGATAAATGGGATGTATTATCCTGCCCTCCAAACGTATACCGAGGGTTTCATAATGTGGGTAAAAAGGACGCTGTTCAGCTCACGGTAATTACCGGGACAGGTGAGGGTCGCGATGATGTTTCAATGCCTGATTCAATCGCAAAGAAAGTCGAAAAAGATTTTGGCAAGAAGGTAGTTGATGCTTTCCGTTCTGTTTTCAGTTTTGATCCGCCAAATTCAAGTGTAAACTAGAATTGAGCTATCTAATTTCCACTTTGTTTGAATTTGGTAGAATAGTTTATTATTAGATCAAATTTTCCGCCGTAGATAAAGTTAACTTGAATTAGGAGAATTAATTTGCGCACTCTGATAATCGGAGGTACGGGTCCGACAGGTCCTTTTATTGCCAAAGGTTTGTTGGGAAGAGGACATGACGTAACAATTCTAAATCGAGGTTCTCATGATACTGACGAGATTCCAGATGATGTTGAACGAATAATTGGCGATCCTCACTTCGAGGAGACGTTAAGAGGGGCTTTGACAGGTCGAAAGTTTGATTTAATTGTCGCAAGTTATGGCAGGCTTCGTATGATAGCCGAGATAGCAGGAGATTATACTGATCGTTTAATAAGTATTGGTGGTTCGCCCGGTTATAGGGGAATGCAATATCCTGATGCATTATTTCCTTCCGGGTTGCGGGTGGCTGTTCCAGAAGATTCACCTCAGGTAATGTCAGAAGATGAATTTAAATTTGGATATTTAATAAAAATTAGTGAGGATGCTGTTATGGAAGGCCATAAAATTGGCAACTATAGAGCTACCCATTTAAGATACCCGATGATTTATGGCCCGCGTCAACCGATACCCTGTGAATGGTGGGTTGTGAGAAGACTATTGGACAAGCGAGATTTAATTGTTTTGCCTGACGCTGGGCTTACCATCATAACGCGTGGTTACGCTGAGAATATGGCAGAGGCAATTTTATTAGTTGTGGATCAGGGTGAACGCGCATCAGGTAAAATATATAATTGTGGTGATGACCATCAATTGACAATGGCACAATGGGTTCAGGTGATAGCTAAGGCAATGAATTCGGCTTTGGAAATAATTTCTATTCCTGTCCAATATGCAACGCCTTCGCGAGATATGATGATAGGGAGAAAACACTCCAATCATTTGCACTATGATACATATGCCATACGGAGTGATTTGGGATATAAAGATAAGGTCCCCGTAATAGAGGCCTTTAATCGAACAGTCGAATGGTATCTAGAGAATCCCCCTCCGCTCAACAAAGCTACTGAAAGTGATTTGGCCCAGCACTATAAGGACGAAGACCAGTTGGTTAAAATTAATTCGGAAATTATTAAAAAATTTGATAGTCTTTCTTTGACGAATGTAGAATTTAGACATGCATATGCACACCCAAAAAAGCCCGGTGAAACAAAAGATCACTTAGGCCGTTAAAATAAGTTAGTATTATGACAGGGAATAATCTTGTTTAATCATATGGGCGGCTTTTTCGCCAATCATGATTGCTGGAGCATTGGTGTTTCCACCAACTATTCTTGGTGCGATTGATAGGTCGACTACCCTCAGTCCTTTCAAACCGTGGACTTTTAATCGATTGTCAACAACGGCATTATCATCGTTACCCATCTTACAAGTCCCGACCGGGTGAAAAATTGTGCCGGCGTTGTTGAGGATATATTTTTTAAGATCCTCATCTGTTTGGATGGATAAACCTGGATTTGTTTCCACTGGTTTGTACTTGTTAAATACTTCACCGTGAATAATACGTCGACATTCTTTTAAGCCCCATAGTAGCACATTTAGATCTGGTTCCTTTGTATAGAATTGAGGGTCTATCAGGGGAGGATCTTCGGGATTCGAAGATTTCAGTTTAATTGAGCCGCGGCTTTGGGGCCTTAGCAAAACGGCTACAGCTGAATAACCATGTCCGTATTCAATGATCTTTGGTGGAGGAACCCTTTGACCTGGCATGAATACAAATTGGATATCGGGGCGATTTAGAGAGGGATCACTTTTTACAAAACCGCCAGATTCTATAAGCTGGGCAGAAAACCATCCCTTTTGAAGAAAAACATATTTAATTGCTTCAATTGCAAAATAGGGAATTTTTGGCCATGAAAATCCCCACGGTTTCCGAGATTCTGTTCTCATAGTTGCCCACACAGCAACATGGTCCTGAAGGTTCTTACCAACTCCTAATAATGTATGATTTACTCTAATATTATGCCGCGTCAACTCTGCAGGATCACCAATCCCAGATAACATTAATATTTTTGGTGATACAATTGATCCCGCTGAAAGTATAATCTCGTGCTTGGATTGAAAAGTCCTGCCGTCAATAAGTTCCACTCCAGTTGCTTGGCCGTTATCTAGCAATATATGCTTCACAGCTGCATCGGTGTGGATTGTAAGGTTTGATCTTTTCATAGCAGGATGCAGGTAGGCTTTCGATGCTGACCAGCGCCTGCCATTTTTTTGTGTTGCTTGGTGTAGACCAACCCCCTCTTGAGTTTCACCATTGAAGTCAGGGTTGTGTTTATATTGTAAAGCCTCTGAAGCGGTAACAAAATCTTTCTCCAACGGGCTAACAATATTGGGAAAAGTAACGTTCAAAGGTCCCCCTTGGGCGTGGTGTTCATCATTGAATTGTTCGTTATTTTCAGCTTTCAGAAAAAAAGGTTTTACGTCTTTCCAAGCCCAACCAATATTCCCAAGTTTCTCCCATTCATCATAGTCTAGACGGTTACCACGGATATATACCATTCCGTTGATGGAGCTGGATCCGCCAAGCGTTCTTCCTCTTGGCGTAAAGAGTTCGCGATCGCCCATCTTTTGTTGTGGCGCTGTCGCAAAACGCCAATTTAACTTTTTGTGTGAGGCTAATCTTATGACACCTGTTGGTATGTGGATAAATTGGCTTTTATCTGGGGGCCCTGCCTCAAGTAAACATACAGAAATATTTGAATTTTCGGTTAGTCTGGATGCTACAACTGAACCGGAGGATCCTGCACCCACAATAATGAAATCATAACTTTCCTTCATTAAAACTCCATTTAGCAATCAAATGAAATATGTCGAAGATTTATAATATATAATTTTCTTATTGAACTTTTCTATAGGTATATAAAGTGGTATTCAGTTTACACACGTTAAATAATTTTTGAAAGCCTAAGGTAGAAGTAATGGATTTGATAGGAGAGTATCTATGATTAGGGTGACCGATATTGCATATGGGAGACTAATGGCTCCGGATCTTGATAGAATGGAAGAGTTTCTCACGGACTTTGGTATGGTTCGTGCTGATCGCACCAAGAGTGCCTTGTATATGCGCGGCACTGATGGAGATCACCATCATTTACATGTTACCGAGCTTGGTGAACCTAAACACATTGGGATAGCTTGGTGGGCCAAAGACGAAGAAGATTTGAAATTAATCTCCAAAGCATCTGGTGCCAGTGAAGTGCATGAAATGGACGAGCCTGGGGGAGGTAAGAGAGTAACTCTGACTGATCCAGATGGGCGCACCATCGAAGTCATCCACGGCATGGAAATTTTAGAAGACCTCGAGGTGCGAGATGTTCTTTTGAATACCGGGAAAGATAGATTAGTTCGCACGGATCTTCAGCGAATTTCAGCTAATCCAGGGCAACCCTCGCATGTGAAGAGAAGTGCACACGTGGTTGTAAAGACAAAAAATCTGAAAAAATTTAATGAATGGTATCAATCAACGCTTGGTCTGACGCGTTCTGACAGTATCAATGATGAGAATGATCCAAATGAAGATATGATGACTTTCAATCATATTGAAGCTGGTTCTGAATACGTTGATCATCATGTGCTACTTGGAATCCAGTCGGATAATGCAGAGTTTAACCACCTATCATTTGAGGCCGCCGATATTGATGATATTCAAATTGGGCATAACTGGCTTAAGTCAAAAGGATACAAACACGCTTGGGGAGTTGGGCGGCATGTTCTTGGTAGTCAAATATTTGATTATTGGCGAGATCCATGGGGCCGAATCCATGAACACTGGACTGATGGCGACGTGGTGAATGATAGCCATGAAAAAGGACGATGGGATGCACCCGTTGGATTGAATTGTCAGTGGGGTCCGGATTTCCCACCGGATTTTGTTGACGATCCGCACTTGCATGTCCTATAGGTTGGCTTAATTCCTGATGACAGTCGAGAGACTAATTAAGGGATTCGGGAGCTTTCGTGAAACTTACTATAATGGAAAGCCTGAATTTTATCGCTCACTTGTAGAAAAAGGCCAGAAACCAGATGTCATGGTTGTTGCTTGTTCGGATAGTCGCGTTAGTCCATCCATTATAGCACAGGCAGAGCCTGGTGAAATTTTTATTGTTCGTAATGTTGCTAACTTGGTTCCACCTTATGAACCCGACAGCAGTTATCACGGAACAAGTGCAGCTATTGAGTATGCTGTCCGTGTATTAGGTGTAGGCCATATTATTATATTAGGGCATTCCCACTGCGGAGGGGTTCGTAGCCTTTGTGAAGGTGACAAAGAATCGAAAGGAAGGGAATTTATTGATGAATGGATGTCTATCGTAGGTGCCGCCGTAAATTCTAAACTAAACGGGGCAGCGCTTCATCGGCATGTTGAAAAAGAAGCTGTAAAAATATCTCTAACCAACTTGTTGTCTTTTCCTTGGGTTCAGGACCGTGTTGATGCGGGTGATTTAGAAATACATGGCTGGTTGTTTGATTTGGAAGAGGGCGACCTTAAAGCGTATGCCGGGACATCGGATTGGACCTCACTAATCAAATGAGTTTTCGTGGCGATACATTTTGGATATGACTTATCAAGGGGTTAGATATTAATTTTGGGTGGATATCAATATTGCCGCCCTTCCTGTAATTTTACCTTTTTCAACAAGTTTATGCACTTCTTCTACATCTTCAAGTGGCTTGATTAATGAAACTAATGGCCAAATTTCGCGTCTCGCACATAGTTCGAGCGTTTCAATGATTTCTGAACGGGTTACATAACGACTTCCCAAGATTGACTGTTCTTGGAGCAGCAATGTCTTGGCATTAGCTGTAAAATTTTCACCAGCCCCACCCAATGTGACCATTCTTCCGTGAGGTCCCAGAGCTGAAATGGCGGTTTCGACAGTCGATGTGGAAGACACGTAGTCAATTGAGACATCAACACCCCCTCCCGTTAAGTCGCGCAAAGCTTCAACGGTATTGCCTTCCCCGGGATCTATTGTTTCGTCGGCACCGGCACCGATGCAAGCACCAAATTTATCTGAGTTTGTATCTACTGCAATAACATGTGCGCCAGCCCATTTAGCAAACATAACCTGGTGAATCCCGAGTCCACCACCAGCTCCAAATATCGCAACTGTCTCACCCGGTTTGATTTGGGCCCGTTTGATAACCTTATACGGAGTAGCGAGTGCATCTGTAATAACTCCTATCTGGGCTGCATCTCTTGTAAGGTCTAAACCATCAGGTAATAAAATGAAATTACGTGCAGGCAATTTAAGATATTCCGCGTAACCGCCGTCATGATTAGTCCCGACGAAACCTTGATTATTTTCACATAATGTTTCAAATCCCGATAGGCACTTCCGACAATGCCCGCAGAAGAGGTAAAAATGAATGGTGACGGGATTGCCTATTTTGAGGTTTTCAACACCCGAACCTACCTCTACTATTTCACCCGCAATTTCATGGCCAATAATTCGAGGAAAGATGGCCGGGGTCCGCCCCATTTTGACATGCTGGATTGTTAGGCCAGATCCACAAGAAATAACTTTTGCTACAGCTTCTCCCGGCCCGACAATGGGATCAGGTACTTCTTTTTTCACAAATTGGGTATTAGCTGCTTCTAGCACCATAGCTTTCATTTTATAGCCCTTTTGATTGGATACATTTTACCATTTTATCCTGAGCTATTTGTTATTGTAACGCAGATGCGTCGAAAAGCGAATTAAGTTTAGTATAATCAATTAGTCTGTTCCCCAATCAATTCCCTCACCTGGAGCTTCGGCGGTCAAGTGAAGAGCATCAGCAAATCGCGTCGAACAGTTCCATAGTGAAGTCGTGTACGTTAGTTCCACGATTTCCTCATCCGTAAAGTGTGTTTTCATATTTTTAAAAGCTTCATCGTCGCGTGATGCTTTCAAATGCGTCACCGATGAAGACCAATCAAGCACAGCCTTTTCTTTCTCTGAGAAGTCATCGTTGTCATGCCACGTGCCCCCGGCAATAGAAGAAAGCTGTTCATCGTTGTAGCCAAGTCCACGGGCGAGCGCGACATTATGGTGTGAACAGTTGTGACAGGAGTTATCCAGCGATGTTTCAAGAATACAAAGAACCTGCATGCGAGATCTTTCAAGTTCAGCCGCTTGCAAAGCCGCAACTTTAATGTCGCGGTCAAATACTAGCCAGCTTCTTGCTGAGCCCGGTGAATGGGCTAGGAGTTGAATATATCGGGGAACTATTCCGAAGAGTTCTCGGCAGTTATCGTAGATTTCCGATACTTCAGGGCTCTCGGATCCGGGTTCAATTAATGGTAACCGGGGGGAAACGGGACACGCTAGATCGGCTAGAGTTTGATCAATTGATTTTTTATTTTCAAACCCAGGATTAACCTTTTTATCCATGCTTAGTCCTCCCTCAATGATTTATAATTCCTTTATCGTGCAAATCCAAAAAAACAAACCAGCAGTTTTAAATATATCCTCTTATCAGCCTATATATTTTCCCCAGCCACCGCACACTTCGACAACAGTTCCCGTCATATAGGAATTTTTCTCAGATACTAAGAAGGCGGCTACGTCACCTATTTCCTCAGGCTCGGCAAGACGGTTGAACATGGCGTTAGCTGCCATCATAGCTCGCACTTCGTCAGAGGTTATACCGCGCGCCTTTGCCACGGCTTCGGCTCTTGGTCCCATCCACGCCTCGGTTTTGACGGTTCCCGGAGCTATTGCGTTGACCGTTATGTTTTCGGCCGCAAGCTCGCTTGCAAGGAGTTTAGTCATACCGTGTATGCCTGCATTTGTAATGGTTGTGGACCACGAGCCGGGCAATAATTGTGTGCCAGAGAGACCGGATACACTTAATACTCGACCGGCGTTTGATTTTTTTAGAAAAGGTACGGCAGCCCTTGATGTCCAAATATATGACATCAGATTCCGATCAACAGTATCCTGCCATTCTTCGTCAGTGATTGATTCTATGTTACCGGGAACCATACCCCCAACGTTGTTGATGACAATATCAATGTTTCCCAAACTGTTTGCTGCTTCCTGCACGAAATTATTGCATCCTTCGGATGTGCTAAAATCTATGATGATTGGGGGTGATTTAACGCCTAGGTTTTCGAGTTCTCCAGAAGCAGTTTTAAGTTTATCCTCTCCGCGGGCCCCTAATGCGACGTTACACCCTTCTCGCGCCAATCCTTGTGCAATGGCAAAACCAACACCTTGGCTGCCCCCTGTCACAATAGCGTTTTTGCCTTTTAATCCAAGATCCATTTCATTTCTCCTTATTATAATTGATTATATCTGTAGTGCCTCTAGAGGTATTTTTTTGCAAAGTCAGCGCACGCTTTTCCAACGATGTTGACGTGATCAGGATTGTCGTAAAGCGACATGTGCGATGCATCACCTCCCACTTGCACCAATTCCTTTCGTGGGCTTGGTATGGAATTAAATGCCGGAACTTCATGTTCGGTCATTGTAATATCGTCATACCAAGACGTGACCATCAGAACTGGTTGGTGAATGATGCGTTGCATAAAGGGTCTTACATCATACATCATTGCGAGTTCAGCGCTTCGGACTGTTGTCCAGTGTTCATGATTTGGAGCCACTGTGTCTTTAAACTTCTTAAAGACCGGCCAAGTTTCAGGAGCAGGCCATGTTGAAGGCTCATCATGAGGATGAGCCGAATGCGCAATACGGCCATCTTTGCCAGATTCGAAACGTTCCCGTCTATCTTTTTCAATATGAGCCCAATGATTGCGCAGGCTCACATTAGAATTTGCCCTAAGCATATTGTACCAGCCATCAATCATTGGGACGACAGATATCAGGAGTTTGTGACGACTATCCATATTGCCAACAGGGAATACATGGCCGCCGGCATAAGATATACCCCACACTCCAATCCTATCATTATCAACGTCATCGCGGGTTGTTACGTAAGTTGTTGCATTGATAATATCAAAAATCTGATCCCAAGGACTGATATGTTGACGGGGTTTGCCTTCGCTCTCTCCAAGATTACGATAATCAAATGCTAAGGCTGCTATCCCTTGTTTTACGAAATGCTCTGCATATTCCGGCTGGATTAGTTCCTTTACGTAACACCAGCCACCTCCCATCACAACGGTTGGATAGGGTGGATCAACATTTTCGGGCGTATAAAAATGGCCAACTAGCTTTAAGCCATCGCTTTGGAATGTTATATCTTCCCTTGGCATATTTGGTTTCTCCTTTTTTAGATAAAGAAAATTAAAGTAAATGCTTTACCATGGCAGTGTTGTGCCATCGAAATTAAGGAACTTTCCTGCATCTTCTGGTGAGATTTTGGTAATGACTTGGTAAACACCATTAGCCGATTCTTCAATAGAATTTGTTGCATTGGGTCCGCCCATATCAGTGCGTGTCCAGCCGGGTGAAATGGCAACAGTTGTAATTCCATAGCTTTCGAGCCACTCCCCTGCGCTGCGCATGAGCATATTTAAGGCGGCTTTACTCGTGCGGTAAGCATATCGTCCTGCCTGCCATGTATTCGAAACCGACGCGAGTCCGGATGTCATCATGACAACAATTCCGTGATCGGGTTTTTTTAGGTTCTCAATGAATGATCCAGTTATTCGAGCAGGCCCTAAAACATTAGTTCGCAACACGTGCTCCCATTCTTGGTAATCATATTTTCGTAAATCGGGATCATCTATGGGGACCCCATTGATTTTCTCATAGGCACCACTACCGTATTTAGCCATCTCAACAGCACCGGCGTTATTAATCAATAAATCTATTGGGATATCATTAATAGATTTTACGGTTGCATCAATTTGCTCCTGATTATTAACGTCCATACTAATAACAGAAAGCTTGTCGCCGTATTTTTCGCCGAGATTATTTAATTCTTTAGCACCTTTTAGATCACGACAAGTTGCCAGAACCTTCCATTCATTTGCTAAATAAACTTTAACGAGACCAAGCCCTATACCACGATTACCGCCGGTTATTAAGAGGGTTGCCATTGTTCTCTCCCACAATTCAATCCAATTACTCACATGGCAAATAAAACTTAATGTCGCCTATCTGGGAATAGCAAGGCCATTAGGGATTTATAGGAAACCTAAACTGGCCAGTTGTTAATTTATTTTTTACCAATGAGTATTGCCGGACAATGTAGAAATTTCATACAACTAACGCAATCGGAATATTCCGTAACAGAATAGTACCCAGGAGAGGTTGATTATTATCTTTTTAAAATCCAACATGTAGCCTTTGAAATTTTAACGCTACATAGAAAGGGGCATGAGTGTGCAATATATTATACGATCTTTTGATAAGGCCGATGGCTTGGATATTCGATTGGCAAATCGAGATAAGCATGTCGAATATGTAAAAAGCCAATCTGTTAAGCTCTTATTAGCTGGACCTTTAATGGATGAAGAAACCAATAATCCCATTGGAACGTTATTAATTGTTGAAGCGGATAATAGAGACGCCGTTGAGAGTTATGCTGAAAATGATCCTTACAACAAGGCTGGTTTATTCTCAGAATCCAAGATTACAGCAATAAATATTACTGTTACCAATTTAGATTAGTGATAAATTCTTGACTTTTTTGGCTCTAACAGTGGCCAAAATCAATCCTAAAAGGAGGTTCAAATGAGCGATAAAATGATGGAAACCGGCTTACATATGCGTGGAGAGGTTTTGGGTCACGAACATGTCAAAAAATCGCTGGCGGCAGCAAGTGATTATTCTCGGCCCATGCAGGAGCTGGTGACAAAATATTGCTGGGGCGAAGCTTGGGGCGACGAAACACTCGATAAAAAGACGCGCTCAATTATTAATTTAGCAATGCTGTCGGCACTCGGGCGTACGCATGAGATCAAATTGCATACAAAAGGTGCAATAAATAACGGTGTTTCGGTTGAGGAAATTCAGGCTACACTTGTCCAGGTTATGATTTATTGTGGCGTGCCGGCCGGGATGGAAGCTTTTCGCGCGACCGAAGAGACATTGCAAGATCTCGATGAGATTTAGTCTATGACTAAATTTAAAGATAAAATTGGATTTGTTGGACTTGGCAATATGGGAAGACCCATGGCAAGCCACTTAGCCAGTTCTGGTTACCAAATAATGGTTTTTGATATTTCTGCAGAATTATCGTCTAAGGTTGCAGAAGACATAAGGTCATCGCAGGCTGTTAATCTTGAAGAACTCGGAGAATTTTCTGACATTATTGTGACCTGCCTTCCTAATGGAAAAATTGTTGAAGATGTTATGATTGGCGCTGGAAATCTGGTTAATTGGATGGATAGAGGAAGTCTTTTCATAGATATGTCGTCGTCCGATCCCATTGAAACTGTTCAACTTGGTGACAGTCTTAAAGAATTTGGTGTTGATATGATCGATGCCCCTGTTTCGGGAGGGGTGAAGGGCGCTTATGCGGGTACATTGACGATAATTGTTGGAGGAAATACGGAACATGTCGAACGAGCAAACCCCTTATTAGATATTCTAGGTGGAAAGGTATTTCATGTGGGGCGCCTAGGCTGCGGTCAGGCGATGAAGGCACTTAACAATTTATGTTCAGCTACAGGACTTTTGATCGTGGCTGAGGCGCTTAAGGCCGGAAAAAAATTTGGATTGGATCCTGAAACAATTATCGATGTTCTTAATGTCTCAACCGGGCGCAATAATTCTAGTGAAAATAAAGTTAAACAGTTCATCCTTTCGGGAGATTATAAAAAGGCAGGTTTTGCCATGGATCTTATGGTCAAAGATATTTCGACGGCAGTGGCCTTTGCCAAAGAAATAAATATAAATATGCCTTTAGGTCAAGCGTCGGTAAACGAATGGGCAGACGCCTTGAAATCTCTTGGGGGTAAGCCAGATCATACCGAGATAGCTCGATGGGTTTTTGATGAAACATCATAGAGGAGAAAACATTGGTTGATAAGGAAAACCGGATTAATACATTTAATGTGACTTATGAGCTTCATGGCCGATCCGTTGGTAAAATGCGAAATGAAGTTACGGGAAGGCAGATCGAGCCAAGCGTAGAACCAGAATTCAATATGGCCTCAGATGAAGCTGGATTTCACGGCGGTGAAGGTACTGCACCTCTGCCGCTAGCTTATTTTTGTACCGGTTTGGTTACTTGCCTTATGACCCAAATAAGGGCATTTGCGAAGCGTCTTCGTATAAATCTTGAAGGTGTTGATGTAAAAGCAACAATAAAATGGAAAGCAACTAGTCAAGGACGTAATCCTTATGAGGCTGAACCCGTTCATTTCTTGCTCGATGTTGATATGGATTCTGATGCCTCTTTTGAGGATCAGACACGTTTGCTTGAAGCGGCCAAGAAGGGTTGCTTTATCGAAGCTACGCTAGCAAATCCAATTCCTGTCAATCATCGAATTAAGCAGGGTAAAAATTTTGTTCAAGTAGATTAGGTGCGATTTAATATTGATTAGGCAATTTTGCGTTTTACAAGCATCTCTAAGCTCTTAAGCGTTTCGCGTCGTTGAGCAAGTGTTTTGTTGCTTTGTATTGCCTCTTCCCCTAATTCTTCATATCCCTTCGGGATTATGTGCTTGGTTTCAAGTTGACCTTCAAAGGATTCAATATCAAAGTCATTTTCAGTAATGCCCCGGTATTTCACAATAATCGTAGTCCAAATTGCAAACCAGAACTGCAGGTAACCAAAGCGTCCTTCAATATGATTTTTATCAAAGGCATATTTAAAGGCTCGTAGTAAATACCAAATATTGCTTGGTGCGGATACGAATGCGCCTAAACGAAAAAGCGTTAACTTCAGCGCTTTTGGATTGTTACGAATGACACGGATTGCTAGTTTTAGATTGAAATAACTGCGACCCCCAAGTGGAATATAATTGTCTCGATCTAAATTATCCATAAACGCCTTAAATCGCTCAAACTGATAGGATCCACTGCTCAATTTTATGGCAAAATCGAGATACCCATTTATCAAGAATTCTTTAGGTAAAAGATATTTGATATTGGTATGATATTTGTGTCCACCTAAACCATATTTGCTATCGCGTATTCGGTTTGCCATTGTCATCCGTCTAAATAGTGGTGTGCCAGGTAATGCGGTTAACAAGGAAGGGTCGCCTGACATCAGTCCTGCTTCAAGGAGCCCGTTCAAAGTTGTTTCAAAGCAGTTGCTATCATCAGAATCAAACCCAAAAATCAGGCCTGCGACTACTGGAAAACCATAGGATTGGATTTCCCGAATGGCCCCAACAACGCCTGAGGCTGTGTTTTGAACTTTGGCTGTTTCTAGCAAAGAATTCGAATTAAAGCTTTCTACACCTATAAAAAGATTGTCAAAACCAACGGCACGCATTTTACTCATAAGGCGTGGCATTTTATAAAGATTTATTGTCAACCAAGTGTAAAATACAGGGCGATACGCAGTCTTACTTTGCCATTCTAAGATTTTATCGACCACTTCTTCGGCCCACCGAGGATCCCCAATAAAGTTATCACAGGCAAGCAAAAAACTATTTACCCCGAGGCTACAAAGATGGTTGATTTCTTTTACGATTATTTCAGGCTGTCGATTGTGTGCCCGGTTGTTATCTTGTAAAATTCTGATATCACAAAATTCACAAAGAAACGGACAACCTCTAGATACTTCCAATACTGCGCCATAATATCGGTCAATGGAATTATCTAGTAAGTGACGATAAAATGGCCGGGAGTCACCAAAATTAAATCGCTCAGCATTTCTAATAATTTTCTCGGTTAGTTTCTCTGCAACAATATCGGCGATAAGACTATTTATGACAGCCTCTCCATCTCCAATGACAATATGGTCAAATGCATCTAAATTACCAAGGTCGCCAGCTTGATCGAAAGACCAACAAATTGGGCCGCCGATGACAAATTTTGCCGTGGGGAATTTTGATGAGAGTATGCTTTGAGACTCCAATATATCGGGTAAATCTTGATTTATGCCACTAAATAAAAAAATTTCACTTTTCTCAACATCCTCAATTTTATTTATTCGGGTATCGACTAATGCTAAATCATAACGTCCATCATCTTCAATATGGGAGGCTAAAGTGTAGGCCCAAACTGGCATGAAAATAACGCCATTATTCTGTAATTCCGAATAATACTGGTTTGGTGAATGAACAAAGGTTAAACGTGTAGGTTGCATAATATCTTTCATTAAAAAGACCACAAGTTGTGTAGTAATTCGTAACTGATTACAGGTTGGTGGTACCTATAGTCAATAGATTTGAAGCTAAATAGGTTGTCTGTTCGCCCACTTTGTTTAATAGTATATTACATTAAGTTGCTTCATTAAACATCATGAAAAGCGCTGTATTTAGGAACTTGAACTTGGAATTGATAGCTTTAATACCGGCATATAGGCCACAATCTAATCTTACTTCAATTGTCCAATCAATATTAAATAGCAATTTCTCAAATGTCGTTGTTGTGAATGATGGGAGTGAGTCCGAGTATTTTAAAATTTTTGACTCTCTTTCCAGGATTGATAACGTCAACGTTATTCATCACGCTGTTAACTTAGGAAAAGGGGCTGCTTTAAAAGCCGGATTTAATCATATTTGTAATAAATGGGCTGATAAAGCATACATCGTTACAATTGATGCAGATGGACAGCATGAAGTTGGTGACATAAAAAATGTAGCTGAAGAACTGAAAAGAAATAGTAATAGTTTAATAATGGGATCGCGGAGTTTCTCAGGTAAAGTCCCGTTTAAAAGTAAAATTGGTAATACCCTTACTCGCTATCTTTTGAAAACTGTGCATGGGTTAGATTTATCCGATACTCAAACTGGCCTGAGGGGCATGACTTCGCAATTAGCCAAGAATTTTCTAAGCATTCGATCGGATAGGTATGATTTTGAATTAGATATGCTACTTTATACCAAAAAATTAAACACTTCATTGATAGAAGTGCCAATTGAGACTGTCTATATCGACAATAATAGCTCCACTCATTTCAACCCAATTTTTGATTCTTTAAAAATATATTTTTCGCTTTTCCGTTTTCTAATGACAAGTCTAGTAGCAGCTTTGTTGGACAATCTAATTTTTATTCTTCTGTTTTCTCTTGGAAACTCAATACTTGTAAGTCAATTGGCCGGGCGTGGAATTGTAATGGTAATAAATTTTGTAATGGTTAAGAGACTGGTCTTCCACTCGAATAAGAAAAATATAATTGCTATTCCCAAATACATTTTAACAGTTATTTTTCTTGGCACTTTATCATATGGTTTAATCATTATATCATCACAAGTTTTTGAAGTTCCTGTCATCCTGGCAAAAATAATAGTAGAAACTGTTGTGTTTATTTGTAGTTTTCTTGTTCAACGTTCACTCGTATTCAATCCTGTTAGGATTTAAGTTATGAGTTTGGAGATCCTTCAAGGGGTGAACGTGTGTAATTTGTGTGGTAGCGAAAATTCAAGTCTCTTATTTAAAGGAAATATTGGGAAAGATATTGGCAGTAGATTTTCTCAATATGCCTATTATGACGATATATATAGATGTAACGATTGCCGTTTTGTCGCTCAGAGACAGCGCTATGACTTGGGATCGATCAAGGGATTCCTGCAAGACGAAAAATATCTGGATGAAGCAATTGGAAATTTAAATCTCGTCGAAAAACAAGTTCAATTCGATGTTCTAACTCAAATAATGAAGAAATACTGTTCTCTAGCTGAAAAAGAATTGTTGGATGTTGGTGCTAATACGGGTGTTTTTTTGTCAACAATAATTGACCAAGTAAAATCAGGACGAGGAATAGAGGCTTCAAATGAGGCGGCTGCGGCTGCCCGGGATTTGTACAATTTGGATGTTCAAGTTTGCTTGATTAAGGAGAACCAATTTCCTGATGAAGAATTTGACATTATCACGATGTTTGATGTCATTGAACACCTAACTAATCCCATGGACGACTTAGGTGTTCTGTTTAAGAAATTAAAACCTGATGGAAAAATATTCATTACTACTCATGATATTGAAACGTGGTTAGCAAAGGTATTAGGACCCCAATATCCCATGCTTATGTACCAGCATTTTTTTCATTTTTCGCCAAAAACCCTTTCCAGAATGTTACAACTAAATGGTTTTAAAGTGATTGGTTTTGAGCGTTTTTATAAATCCTGGAGTTTTGGCTATATTTATAATTTGATTGAGAAAAAATGGCCTGGAACCAAATGGGCCAATTTTTTTAAGGGCATTTTATATCCATTATATAAAATTGGGATAATCCGCCGATTTAGGATTGTTTCTCCTCAACGAGATTTTTTCATAATGGTTGCAGAAAAAAACTCTAATAATAATTTCTCAATGGGCAGGTAAATGATTGAAGGTTTACTATTTGGATTTATTATCATTATAAGCCTTGGAATGTTTTTCCCTCTTTTTGGCTCTGGTATTGGTTTTAATTTATTTATGGGAACCATTTTAGTTCCCTTAATACTATTTATTGGTGTTTCAATCTTGGGATTACCCCTCTTCTGGGTAGGTATATTGATAATCGTAATTGTTACCGGCAGATTATTTAGATTTATCATCAAGTGTAATTATCAACCAAAAGATGGTTGGTTATATTTCTTTTTCCATCCAGGTGTCGTTCTACCAGTATTGGTTCTATTCACTGGTGTATTAACGGATTACTCATCATATCTCTTGTGGAATTGGGACGAATTTTCGTCGTGGGTAAGTTGGGCCAAGCAAATTTATATTAGTGATACATCTTGGCGATCGGATTTGATAGATATGATACCTACGTATCCTAAAGGATGGCCTATGGCGATCGCTTTTGTTCAGCTCCCATTTGGTAATTTTGATGAATATAGAGGGATCGCATTACTAGTACTTTTTCACATTGCCTTATTGGCGCTAACTTTCGACCTTCTCCGACTAATGTTTGAAAAAGACCCCGGTTTTTCGGGAGAAATTTCTTTTTTGTTTTCATGGCTGACAATATTAATAATATTAAGTATCGAATCCTCATGGAAATTACTTCCGCCGACCCTCTTGATCGAACGTCCTGTGATGTATTGGTCAATAGGTCTATTCATTCTTGCCTTAATGAATTGGTATCACGAAAAATCTCAACCTTTATTGTTGTTTGGCATGGGTATAACGCTGGCTAGTGCTTTTACGTTAAAAACACCGACCTTGGGGCTGGTAATTCCAGGTGCATTCATTGGTTTGATGCTTTGGTATTGGAACAAAAATATATCCTTGTTATTAGAAACAAGAATTTCAATTATAAAAATAATAACTTACCTTTTTATTCCGTTGTTACTCGTTGTGAGCTTATGGTATTTGCATTCGGATAGGGGTACTGAAAGTGTAGGTTATCCAATCTCTTTTGACGAAAACGCTCTCACGAAATTTATAGAAATTTCTGGATTACTAAAATCAGCGTTTTTAGATTATTTGGGATCCTACAAATTACCACTTACAATTTTAGGTTCTTTGGGACTCTTTAGTGCTCTCTGGTATCCCCAGCAACGGATTGTTGCAATAGCCCTTATTTTATTTGTTTTATTGAGTTGGATGGGCTTATGGCCTCTTTATATGTACAATATTCAGCCAACCGAGTATGAAGTTCTACCCTCTTTACCACGATATGCACGATTACCCATAAGGTTAATTCATTATATTGGTCTAATTTTTCTTGTTCTTAATTTTCTGACCATTTTAAATTTACCTAAAAAATTTCTAAATCAAAGATTATTAATTATTTCATCAGCAGTCATGATTTTAGTTCTCGGTGTTTTTCAGATATGGAATTTGAATAAGAGTTACTTGGATATGGGTTCTAGAGTTCATATCTCAACTACAAATGATCAATTAAGACACGCTAGAATCAAGAAATTTCGCAATGACTCAGTAACCTTAGAGAATCTGATAGATAAATTTAATTTATTAACCCCAAGTATTTTGTATCTATCACAAGGTGGTGATGGTTTTACTCAAAGGATGGCACGCTATTATAGCATTAACGATAATAGAGGTGGAAAGATTCAGAAATTCAGATTGCAAAAGGGTTGGTCTTGGGGGCTTGAAAGAGAAAATGTGTGGATGAATAAAATAACTGAAAAAGGCTTCAAAAGTTTGATTTTGTCTTCAGAAATAATTTGGCCTCATAAGATTGATCCTTGGTCTCGAGAAATTCTGGTCAAATTCATTAAGGATAAAAGCTGCAAACAAAATATTACTGATTATTTTCTATTAGCGGTGCATAACACGTTTAAATGTTATCCAAAAATTTTAGATTGAATCTCAAAACATTTTATCTGCGTGAGCTCGCTTTGCGGCGATTAGATATTATATTCTATTAGTTTATTCAGCCAGCTAAACCAGTATGGAAATGAGTTTTATTTGGATGAGGGTAGTTTTTTCTTTACTCCCAATTTTTTCTATCTGAAGCGCAAATTCTTGCGTGATAATTCGTCGATTGAGCTACACCCCATTAAACACATGTCACGTTCTATTTCCATTCTCATCAACTCCAAGGCTCGCTCCACGCCTGCTTGTCCACCAACTGCAAGGGGATATAAATAGAAGCGACCCCCGCCAACTGCTTTAGCTCCAAGGGAAAGAGCTTTTAATACGTGGGTTCCCCTCTGAATACCGCTATCCATTAAAACATCGATCCTATCACCAACAGCATTGACAATTTCATCCAACTGATCGAATGGACTTCGGGATCCGTCAAGTTGTCTTCCTCCATGATTGGAAATGACGATCCCTGTACAACCAATATCGACTGCCTTTTTAGCATCCTCTACACTCATGATACCTTTCAGACAAAACTCTCCACCCCAATCAGCGACCATTCTTTCAACATCCAGCCAATCGATTGAAGGATCCAACATTTCCGATATATATTGGCTTATGGAAACGGTGCCATTGCTCATATCAATGTAGTCTTCAAGTTGCGGAAGGCGAAATTTCTCATGTATAACATAATTTATAGCCCACATAGGCTTGATAGCAAATTGCAACATTCCAGTAAAATTCAGACGAAAAGGTATGGAAAATCCACTTCGAAGATCACGTTCACGGTTACCACCTGTGGTTGTATCTACCGTCAACATCATCACTTCAATGCCGGCTTCTTTAGCATCTGCCATCATTGCTTTATTGAGTCCACGATCTTTATGAAAATAGAATTGATATACTTGAGGGTTGGAGTGCTTTCGTACTTCTTTTAGGCTAATAGTTCCCAATGAAGATACACCAAACATAGTGCCAAACTTCTCTGCCGCGCGGGCTACAGCGCGTTCACCCTGATGATGATACAATCTTTGCAATGCGGTAGGGGAACAGTATATTGGCATTGCTAATTTTTGTCCCATAACAGTGGTAGACATATCAATATGTTTGAT
>CAZXGI010000029.1:0-30127 GCA_964639965.1 uncultured Rhodospirillaceae bacterium | reverse complement strand
GCGAGGACAGCGACCTCAACGCTGCGCGTCTACCAGTTCCGCCACGTCCGCACTAAACACTGAATATTTGAACGTTCTCAACCATCAGTATTTATGTTGGGGAGATAGCAAATCGTTTGCCACTTATCAAGGCATCACAATACTTCTAAGGTTATGGTTATTGAAAAATTTTGGTAAAAGCAATAAACCTACATTTGTAATTCTTATTTATAAGCATATAAAAAAATTATGATTGAAGTTAAAACTACCAGAGAGCCTGTTGAATATCAAAAGGCAATAAAAACAATGGAGGCGCGAGTAGAAGGAATCCATAATGGATCCCAAACTGAACTCCTTTGGTTTTTAGAACATCCTCCAATATATACGGCGGGGACTAATTCAAACCAGAAGGATTTACTCAGTCCTAATCGATTCCCAGTTCATCAGACTGGTCGCGGAGGCCAATACACCTACCATGGCCCTGGTCAACGAGTTGTTTATACATTGTTTAATTTAAAAAACCGTGAGGCTGATGTGAGGCAATTCGTGCGTAATTTAGAAAAAGTAGTAATTAATACACTAGCTGAATTTGGTGTAGTCGGAGAACGTCGAAAAGGGCGTATCGGTATATGGGTAAATGATGGAGAAAATGAAAAGAAAATTGCTGCAATTGGCATTCGAATCCGACATTGGATTACATTTCATGGGATATCAATCAATGTGGAACCAAATCTTGAACATTTCTCAGGAATTGTGCCCTGTGGGATTTCGGAATACGGGGTCACTTCACTAAGAGATTTAAAGGTCAAGTATACATTGTCGAGCATCGACAACGTATTAAAAAAACATTTTCTCAATTCATTTGATAGTAATATACAAAAATTCAACAAACCTTTTTGAAGTCGATCTCATTCACAACGTTGGCAGTTGTTCAAAACCTTCTTCAACGTTTATGTCTTCATATTTTACATTTACAGAAACAACGGATGCTGCTTCAGGGCCGTGATACAAGAGCTTAATTATTTTTTCTAGACTATTTTCATCCCCGCAAAAAATAGCTTCAACAGAGCCATCCCTTCTATTTCTAACCCAACCGGACAAACATAGTTCCGTTGCGAGTTTAACCGTCCAACCACGGAACCATACACCTTGCACTCGTCCTTCAATTATTACACGAACTGAACGGTTAGACATCTACTCCAGCTCGAGAATAACTTGACCAACTTCCACACTCGATCCAGGCTCAAGATAAATTTTCGACACGACACCATCTCTCTCTGCAAAAAGTTGATTTTCCATTTTCATCGCCTCAACAACTGCCAACGCATCTCCAATCTTGATAGAATCGCCCACAGCAACTTCTAGGGAAACAAGAAGCCCTGGCATTGGTGAAAGCAATTGCCCTGATGTATCTAAAGGCTTTTTGATCGGCATACGATTAAACATGTCTGCCGCTAAAGATGACATAATTCGGATTTCCCCTTGATAGCCAGCATGGCGAACCAGAAAGCCCTTGCCCGTTCTTTCAACCTGCATGCATACTTCCTCATTGTTAATCAAACCATGAAACAAAGATCGACCAGGTCGCCAATTAGAATCAATAACATAATTTTTGCCACCAACATGAACTTCAATACTCGAATCTTCTGAGACAGCAATTTGGATAGGATGACTTTCGCCATTTACGATTGCTACCCAATCGTTCCCATATTCGTACTGTTCCCGAACTCGCACACCTCCTGAGATCAAATTTCCCATGATCTTATTATCTCGTTCAACTTCACGACGGTGCATCATAGCAGCTATAGCTGCGAGCATATCAAGGTCCTCGTGAACAGTTTTTTCTGGAATAAATCTTTCACCAAACTCCTCAGTTATAAAATTAGTTGTTAGTTTACCTTCGGCAAAACGAGGGTGAGCCATCACAGCAGACAAAAAACCGAGATTATTTCCAACGCCCCGTATATAATACTCCTCAAGTGAGCGTCGCATATGCTGAATAGCCTCTTCTCGCGTATCTCCATTCGTAACTAATTTTGAAATTAGTGGATCATAAAAACGAGTAATTTCGTCCCCCTCATTTACCCCTCCATCAATGCGCACGTGCTTTTTTGTGCCAAAAACATTGCTAACGGGTTCGCGGTACTCGATTAAGCGTCCAATAGCTGGTAGAAACCCGCGAGTCGGATCTTCCGCATATACTCGGGATTCTATGGCCCAACCTTCTAGTTTAATGTCCTTTTGTTCAAAATCTAACTTTTCGCCAGAAGCAACTTTGATCATTTGTTCAACTAGATCGAGACCACTAATCAATTCCGTAACAGGGTGTTCAACCTGCAAGCGTGTATTCATTTCAAGAAAATAAAAATTTTTACTCTCATCTACTATGAACTCGACAGTACCAGCGGATTGATACTCTACCGATTTTGCGAGAGCGATTGCTTGGCGACCCATTTCAGCGCGCATAGTCTCAGTAACGAATGGGCTTGGTGCTTCCTCAATAACTTTTTGATGGCGGCGCTGAATAGAACATTCACGCTCCCCTAAATGAACATAATTGCCGTGACTATCTCCTAGCACCTGTATCTCAATGTGTCGTGGGTTGGTTATAAATTTCTCAATAAATATACGGTCATCACCAAAACTATTAGCAGCTTCAGCCTTTGAGGCTCGGAGAGCCTCTTTTATTTGGTTTTCCCTTTCAACCACCCTCATTCCTTTACCCCCGCCACCAGCAGAAGCCTTCAATATAACAGGGTAACCGATTTGCTTTGCTATCTTTTGTGCTTCTGCTAACGTTGTTATGGCCTCAGTATGACCTGGAACAATTGGCACCCCAGCCTTTTTTGCGAATAATTTGGACTCTATTTTATCGCCCATAATCCGCATTGCATATGGTTTAGGGCCAATAAAGGTAATGCCAGAGTCTTCTAGCCGCTCCGCGAATTCAGCATTTTCCGATAAAAAACCATACCCTGGATGCAACGCGTCAGCGTCAGTTTCTTCAATCGCATTCAAGATCGAATCAATATTCAAGTAACTATCAGCAGCCAATGCGGGGCCAACACAAACTGCATCACTTGCCATATCAACATGAAGTGCATTTTGATCGGCTTCAGAATAAATAGCTACCGTTTTTATGCCTAATTGACGGGCCGTACGGATAACCCTACAAGCTATTTCTCCTCTATTAGCAATGAGTATTGTATTAATCATCAAAACTCCAAATCAATATCGCAATATTATTAGCAATATACCTAGAACGCTATCATCAAACAGACAAATAAATTTTGCATTAATATTGTGATAGTTTTGTTAAATGACTGATAATATTAGATATTAACAGTCAACGACACAGCAAATAGATCTAGCAATAATACGGGTATATTATTTTAAGAGCAAAAATGTCAATAGCTAGTGCCTTAGCATTTCGATCGAAACAAAATGCTAACAATGAATTATTTTTGCGAGCATTTTCCGAAAATGCAATAATTTTGAAAGTAAAAAAGATTTCCTTTTCTTTAACGTACTTATTGTTTGAAAATTGAAACTTACAAATACCTTTCGTACGAAACAAATCGAATAAATTTGATATCTAAATTATGGCCCGCTTGGATTCCATTAATACTATCTTCGTAGTAATTCTGAGAAATAGAGCTACATCAGGCTGCAGAAGAGTTAAACTATTATTTTATTATGAAATTTAGGCGTTATCGTCACCGATAACGCCTAAAGCTCTAATTTCAGAAATTTGATCGGCTGAATACTCGAGGACATCGGCTAAAATCTCATCAGTATGCTCACCTAGCAAGGGCGATCGCACAACCTCAACAGGTGAATCAGATAACTTAACTGGATTACCAACCGAAAGATATTTGCCACGTTCAGGATGATCTACTTCCACTATAGTGCCAGTTTCCCATAAAGATTTATCCTCAGAAATTTCTTTCATTGATAAAATAGGGCCCACTGGAATATTTAAAGGGTTACAGATTTTCGTAACTTCAAATTTAGTTTTAGTCACCGTCCACGCTTCTATTGCCTCAAACATTTCATTTAATTTTGGTAATCTGGCTTTAGGAGTCGCCCATTCAGGATCATCCTTCCACTCCGGCTTGCCAATTATGTCACACACAGCTCCCCATACGGCCGCCTGAGCAATGAAATAAGTATATGCATCCGGATCAGTTTCCCAGCCTTTACATTTTAGTATTCGGCCAGGTTGACCTCCCCCCGAATCATTTCCAGCCCTTGGAGTAGTTTTGCCAAAAGAAATGTTCTCACCAAACTGGGAATACTCTTCTAATGGACCTCGGGATAAACGCTGTTGATCTCGCAGTTTTACACGACATAAATTCAACACTCCATCTTGCATAGCAGCGGTAACTCTTTGCCCCTTGCCAGAATGTGTCCTATGAAACAACGCTGTCACAATGCCAAAGGCCAAATGGAGACCAGTCCCCGAATCTCCGATTTGCGCGCCGGTAACTAAAGGAATGTCACCTAACATACCTGTGGTAGACGCAGAACCTCCTGCGCACTGAGCAATATTTTCATAAACCTTGCAGTCCTCAAAAGGGCCTGGACCAAAACCCTTGATAGATGCCATAATCATCAGTGGATTTAGTTCCTGAATGCGTTCCCAGGTGTAGCCCATACGATCAAGAGCCCCCGGTGCAAAGTTTTCCACCAGGACATCACAGGTCTTAATCAATTTATTGAGGACTTCCTTCCCAGTTTTTTCCTTGGTATTAAGTTCAATCGACCGTTTATTATGGTTCAGCATAGTAAAATAGAGTGAGTCGACGTCTGGAATATCACGCAGTTGTCCGCGTGTAGCATCACCTACACCCGGCCGCTCAACTTTTATCACATCAGCTCCAAACCAAGCCAATAGTTGAGTACAGGTAGGCCCCGACTGAACGTGAGTAAAATCGAGTATTTTTACCCCTTCCAATGCCTTACTCATAATGGGTACCTCCCTTCAAATGACGTTAATCTATTTTTTTGCAACAACACTTTGTGGATTTAAATTTCCTATTCGTCCACTTTCGGTGCCCGCAGATTCATCGATTACAGCATTCACCAGTGTTGGCTTACCACAATCAATTGCTTGGTTCACCGCCTGGCTTAGCTCATCGGGAGACGAGGCATTGGCTCCGACCCCACCAAAAGCTTCCATCATTTTATCGTATCGGGCATCTTTAACAAATACAGTAGTTGCAACATCAGAACTATCACTTGGATTTACGTCCGTGCCCCGATAAATACCACCATTATTAAAAACGACTACACATACCGGCAACTTATATCTACAGATAGTTTCTATCTCCATTCCAGAAAATCCAAATGCACTGTCACCTTCAATGGCGAGTACCGGTAATCCCGTTTCTACTGCAGCAGCTATAGCCGTTCCCATGCCAACTCCCATAACGCCCCATGTTCCAACATCTAGCCTTTTGCGAGGCTGGTACATGTCAATTATACTTCGAGCAAAGTCTAGTGTATTGGCTCCTTCATTGACCAATATTATATCTGGTCGTTCTTTAATTATTTTGCGTAGGGCACCCAATGCGCCGTGATAATCCATTGGGACATTATTATTTTGCAACTTTAGAGCCATCCGAGCGACATTACTATCTACCTTCTCCTCAATCATTTTTCTCCATTCGGCAGCTGGAGATCCCCACTTCTTTTTTCCCATTTCATCCAGAAAGGCTTCGACACAAGATTCTATATCGCCAACCACGGGAGCAATAACTTCAAGATTGCTATCTATTTCTTTTGGTTCTATATCAATTTGTATGAATTTCTTAGCGTTATCACCCCAAACTTTTCCTTTGCCGTGGGATAACAACCAATTAAGTCGAACACCTATTAAGAATACAACGTCCGATTCTCTCAAAACCAACGAACGTGCAGCGCCAGCAGCTTGCGGGTGTGTATCCGGTAATAAACCCTTTGCCATACTCATTGCCAAATAAGGTATGCCAGTTTTCTCAACTAGCATTTTTAGGGCGGTATCGCATTGGGCATAAGCAGCCCCTTTTCCAAATATTATCAAGGGTCGCTCAGCCGTCTTTAGAACGTCAAGAGCACGTGTGATTGAATTGGGATCAGGCAATTGACGAGGGGCAGCATCAACAACTTTAACTAGCGATTTTCTGCCCAGATCAAGATCTAAAACCTGAGAAAATAATTTAGCCGGAAGGTCAAGATAGACCCCCCCTGGGCGACCTGAAACAGCAGCACGTATTGCTCGAGCAATACCTATTCCTATATCCTCAGCATTTAATATCCGATATGCTGCTTTACACAGCGGCTTAGCAACAGCAAGTTGATCCATTTCTTCGTAATCACCTTGCTGCAAGTCAACTATCTCCCGTTCCGATGAACCACTCATCAAAATCATAGGAAAACAATTTGTAGTTGCGTGAGCTAATGCCGTAAGCCCATTCAAGAAACCGGGGGCAGAAACTGTCATACAAATCCCCGGCTTTTTTGTTAAAAAACCCGCGATAGCAGCGGCGTAGCCTGCATTCTGTTCATGGCGGAATGATAACACACGCAGTCCAGAAGCTTGCATATAACGGCCAAGATCTGTAATCGGTATCCCAGGCACATTATAAATCGTACTTATATTATTAAGTTTTAGTGCCTCTATAATCAGGTGAAAGCCATCCGTAAGATTACCATCTTCACTTTTAGCCATTGATCCCTCCACAAAATGCAGCAACAGGTATAAAAAAAAAATTAAACCGGTGCAATAATTTAACTTTCTGAAATAATTCTATTATGTCCGAAAATAATTTATTTTGAATACAAATATTTCGTGTGATAGATTATATTTAATATAATAATTTTAAGTGAAAAAAATTAATGTGACTTTATCAATTTTCTTAACAAATTGTTCTAGTGGCCCCTTGTTGAACGGTCAATGAGATAATCGTTGATAGGGTGACATGGGGATATGACTAATTTTATTGAACGACCAATTTCTGGAACTTTAATATTGATAACGTTTATCCTTTTTCTCGCTCCGGCATACTATAATTATGAAAAAAAATATTTCCCAAAAACAGTAACATAAATAGCTCTCTAAATGAAGAAACCTAAACATTTTCAAAACAACCGGGTCGAGAAAAATAAGAAACAAGCACTGTATTTTTCTAAAGGTCGCCAATTAGCGCCTAATGATCTTACCAAACTGAAAAAAATTATAGGAAATGGACCTTATCAAAGGGATCTCCTGATCGAGTACCTTCATCTTATACAAGACCATGAGAATCATTTGAGTGAGGGATATTTGCACGCTTTAGCTAATATTCTTAAAATTCCGATGGTTGAAGTTTACGAAGTTGCAACCTTTTACGCACATTTTGACGTAATTTCTGATGGAGCATTACCCCCAGCCACTACTACAATTCGATTTTGCGAATCAATTAGTTGTATGTTGGCAAAATCAGAAGAACTAATTTCAAGCTTTGAAAGCCAGAATCTTGAAGATATCCGAATTGTGCGAGCCCCCTGCATGGGCAGATGTGACAAGGCGCCAGTTTGCGAAATTGGTCACCGGCACATCGATCATGCTAATTCTGACAAAATACATTCCGTTATAAAAAACAAAAACTTTCTTCCGGAAATACCAGATTATCTTGATCTAGCTGCTTATCTATTAAAAGGAGGTTATAAAGTATTAAAAGCCTGCCTAAATGGTCATAAATTAATTGATGATGTAATTAATGAATTGTCAAAAAGTAATCTTAAAGGGTTGGGGGGGGCTGGGTTCCCCACAGGCCAGAAGTGGAAGTATGTTAGAGCTGAAAACAAACCTCGGCTCATGGCAGTAAATGCTGACGAAGGAGAGCCTGGTACATTTAAAGATCGCCATTACTTAGAATCCGATCCACACAGTTTCCTTGAAGGCATGTTAATCGGAGCCTGGGCT
Source organism: uncultured Rhodospirillaceae bacterium (assembly GCA_964639965.1). Classification (GTDB taxonomy): domain Bacteria; phylum Pseudomonadota; class Alphaproteobacteria; order Rhodospirillales; family UBA2165; genus TMED23. The sequence continues at coordinate 22,200 of CAZXGI010000029.1, read as the reverse complement.
ATTGAGGCCGAAACAGTCTATATCTATTTGCGCGATGAATATCCGGCAGCACGTGAAATTTTGCTAAAAGAAATAAAAAAGATTGAGGATTCAAACCTTGCCCCCCACACTCAGATAGTTTTACGGCGAGGTGCCGGAGCCTATATTTGTGGAGAAGAGTCGGCAATGATCGAATCTATAGAAGGAAAACGAGGGTTGCCACGACACCGGCCCCCTTATGTTGCACAAATTGGAATTTTTAACCGCCCAACACTGGTTAATAACGTTGAAACCTTATACTGGATTCCACAAATACTTGACAATGGAGCAGATTGGTTTACCTCACAAGGCCGAAATAATGAAAAAGGGGTCAGAAGTTACTCAGTATCTGGGAGAGTTAAAGAACCTGGAGTGAAGCTTGCTCCTGCTGGCAGTACCGCTAGAGAATTAATAGAATATTCTGGAGGTATGTTGGATGGACACACGTTCATCGGTTATCTTCCTGGAGGGGCTTCTGGAGGAATATTACCGGAAAATTTGGCAGATCTACCCTTAGAATTTGGAGAACTTGAGAAATATGGCTGCTTAGTAGGGTCTCATGCTGTCGTTATTTTTTCCGATTACGACAGCCCAAAAGATATTGCTGTTAATTTAATGAAATTTTTTGAAGATGAAAGTTGCGGTCAGTGCACTCCATGCCGATCCGGTACTGAAAAAGCCGTAAAACTAATGAAACAAGATAACTGGAATCAACCCGCACTCGAGGACTTATCTGTCGTAATGGCCGATGCCTCAATATGTGGACTTGGACAAGCAGCTCCTAACCCCCTACTTTCATTGTTAAAATATTTCCCAAAAGACGTGGGGTTGGATCAAAATGGCAAATAAAGTTCAATTTGAGATAGATGGAAAGAAAGCGTCATCAGATGCTAATGAAACCATTTGGGACGTGGCTCAACGTCTTGGTATCGAAATACCTCACTTATGCTATCTGCCGGACCCAAGTTACCGTGCCGACGGTAATTGTCGCGCATGCATGGTTGAGATTGAGGGAGAACGAACCCTTGCCGCCTCCTGTATTCGGAAACCGACTAAAGGTATGGTTGTCAAAACTAATAGTGGAAGAGCTAAAAAGTCCCGGGATATGGTTTTTGAGCTTTTGCAAGTAGATCAGCCAATTCAAAATAAAGCACACGACCCGAAATCAAAGTTTTGGAACTGGGCCAGTAAGATTAGCCCAGAGCGAGTTCCTAGGTATCCTGCCCGCGAAAAACCAAAATCCGATACTTCTCATGCCGCTATAACTGTAAATCTAGATGCTTGCATCCAATGCAATTTATGCGTGCGCTCATGCAGGGAAGTCCAATCAAATGAGGTTATCGGTATGGCCAACAGAGGGCATCAGTCCAAAATTATTTTTGACTTAGACTCTGCTATGGGAAATTCAACCTGCGTTGCCTGTGGTGAATGCGTTCAAGCTTGCCCTACCGGAGCTCTGATGGAGGCCAATCTTCTTGATGAAAACGGTGTGAGAACCGAGTTTGAAGATAGAACCGTAAAAACATTGTGTCCTTATTGTGGTGTTGGTTGCCAAATTAACGTTCACGTAAAAAAAGATGAAATTCTTTACGTTGATGGTCGCGATGGTCCAGCTAATGACAATCGACTTTGCGTAAAGGGCAGATTTGGGTTTGACTACATTCATCACCCAGACCGATTAAAAACCCCACTTATTCGACTCGAAAACGCTCCAAAAGATGCAAATGTAAAAATTTCCCAAAATGAGATAAAAAATTATTTCCGTGAAGCTACATGGGAAGATGCCCTCGACCATGCTGCAAAAGGTCTCAAGAATATTTACAGTCAATATCCCAGCACCGGAATTGCTGGCTTCGGTTCGGCTAAGTGTTCTAACGAGGAGGCGTATCTATTTCAAAAACTCATACGACAAGGTTTTCAAACTAATAACGTTGATCATTGTACTCGTTTATGCCACGCATCATCAGTTGCCGCCTTAATGGAGGGTTTAAATTCAGGTGCAGTAAGCGCGCCATTTAAAGCCGCTGAAGACGCTGACTGCATCATTGTAATAGGGGCGCGACCAGCCGAAAATCACCCAGTTGCAGCAACGTATCTGAAGAATGCTGCTAAGCGCGGGGCTGAACTAATAGTTATGGACCCACGAGGGCAGTCACAAGGCTTAGCAAGCCATGCTAAACATATTTTACAGTTTAAACCGGGCACCGATGTCTCGTTATTAAATGCAATGCTGAACACAATAATAAAAGAAAATTTGTTTGATGAACAATACCTTCAGGCACATACGGAAGGTTTTGAGGAACTAAAAAACAGGATTGTAGATTTTCCTGCGGAAAAAGTTTCAAAAATTTGCGGAATTCCAGCAAAAATCATCGAAGAAGTAGCACGTATATATGCCAAATCCAAGGCATCAATAATTTTTTGGGGGATGGGAATATCACAACACATACATGGAACGGATAACGCTCGTTGCTTAATTGCGCTTGCATTAACAACCGGGCAAATTGGACGTCCAGGCACCGGCCTTCACCCTTTGCGAGGACAAAATAATGTTCAGGGCGCGTCAGATGCAGGACTAATTCCAATGCTCTACCCCGATTATATGTCAGTGGAAGATGATGAGGTTCGCTCCCAATATGAAAAACTTTGGGGAACTGAATTAGACGCCAAAAAAGGTTTGACTGTGGTGGAAATAATTAATGCTATTCACGACAACCAAATTAAAGGTATGTACATTCAAGGTGAGAATCCGGCGATGTCTGATCCTGACCAAAATCACGCACGAGCCGCACTTGCGAAACTAGAGCATCTTGTTGTCCAAGATATATTTTTGACTGAAACCGCATGGCAAGCAGATGTTATTTTACCAGCTTCGGCTCACGCCGAAAAGTCCGGAACGTTTACAAATACCAACCGGCAAATTCAAATGGCACGCGCGGTGATTAGTCCTCCTGGACAGGCCCGACAAGATTGGGAACTTATCCAAGAGGTAGCGAAACGAGTAGGCTTAAATTGGAACTATGGGAATCTCAGTGATGTTTTTATGGAAATGGCGCAAATTATGCCATCTCTAAATCATATTACATGGGAACGTCTTGAACGAGAAGACGCCGTCACTTATCCTTGTGATGGGCCAGACAAAATTGGTAACGAAATTATTTTCAAAGCCGGCTTTCCCACCGAATCTGGTCTTGGACGCATTGTAGCTGCTAATGTCACCCCCCCTGACGAACTCCCTGATGAAAACTATCCTATGATTCTTACTACGGGTCGAGTTCTTGAACATTGGCACACAGGAACAATGAGCCGACGATCAAACACATTAGACTCTCTTGAGCCTGAGGCCATCGCCTGCCTCAATCGAAAAGATCTAAAAAAAATTGGTATTAAGCCCGGCAGCAGAATTCAAGTATCGACAAGACGAGGAGAAATATTTTTAAAAGCAAGGCTAGATCACGATGTACCAGAAGGTATGATATTTATACCTTTTTGTTTTTCCGAAGCAGCGGCAAATATTTTAACCAACCCTCAACTTGACCCAGTTGGAAAAATTCCTGAATTCAAATTTTGTGCAGCTAAAGTAGAATCGATCTGAAATTTTGATGAAACAGACATTAAAAATTTGAGAGAACGCCGAACGTTATATGATATCTGATTTGCTAAATCTATCTTAGAAAATCGCCAAACCGTCTTACATTTTTACTTTTTTTTTGGGTCCGGCGGCATAAATTCGAATTTATCTCCAACTTTGAGATCTAACTCACCAGCTAGTTCAATAGCGGATATTTTTTTACTACTTGGTAGTCTTAATTTATTCACTAATATTGAACCTTTTTTCGCAGAGACTAAAATACCATCATCTGATATCGAAATAATAGTACCGGGGTCGCCAACTTCTGAGCTTTTAGTTACTTTATAACAATCGACATTTTGACCTTTAATGACCGACCAAGCACCCGGGGCGGGATCCACCGCACGTATTTTATTATAAACTTTGTCAACTGGATTATCCCAATCTATTTGAGCTAACTCTTTAGTATACCAACCTTCATAGGATCCGGTGCTTAGATCTTGTGCATATTTAAGAATTATACCAGCTTTAACAAGATCAAGGCTCTCTATCATGGCATCAATACCCATCGGAAATAACTTGTCAAAATAAATATTCGACAACGTGTCCGTAGGGCCAATATCACATGATTTAGTTAGCAGGACTGGACCTTCATCAAGTCGATCATTTGGCCAAAAAATACTCAAACCCGTCATAGTTTTGCCCATCGCTATTGGCCAACTGATAGATGAAGGCCCACGATGGTGTGGCAATAGGGATGGATGATACTGGAAAGTGCCAACTTTAGGCGCATTTAAAACAGCTTCAGGAACAAATAACAACACGTAAGCCATCATGCATAAATCGGCATTAAAAGAATTCATCAACTCAAGAGACTCTTGTGTCTTCCATGATTCCGGCTGGTACAGCGGCAACTTTTTTTCCCCCGCAAACACAACTAGAGGATCCTCGGGTTCGTCAGGTTTCGTTGGAGCACTGCAAACAGCGACGATCTCTTCACCCCGCTCAAGAAGACGCTCTAACAGGGCCTTACCAAAGGCTTTTTGACCATGAACAACAATACGCATACCAAATCCAAATCTCTTAATAACTCTTCAAAGATTATATTCAAAATATTATACTTACCTTATAGTAAGTAAAGAACCTCGATAGTTAAATTAACAATATTATTCAAATCGCAATTAATACCACTTAGTGTAAAAGGTCACTCATCATCTGTACAAAAGAAATATTGCTTCGTTGGTTTATATTTGACATTGATACTTCGCTTAAAGCAAAAATTTGTATGATAGTAATATAGATAAATTTGTCTGCAACGAGTTTAATTTTGTCATGGCTCTTCTTCCTCTTAAAGATGAAAATAAAATTATTAATATCAAATTCCAGTATGTGACATTAATTATAATCATTAGCTGTGTAACGGCCTTCCTATGGCAAGTTTCTCTTGGGGTGGAGCAAAATAAAATTATTTATGCCCTTGGAACTATTCCAACTGTTTTATTCGGAACCAAAGAACTTGCTCCAAATCTCACAATTTTGCCTGAATCTCTTACTATATTTACAAACCTTTTTCTTCATGGTGGTTGGATGCATTTAATCTTTAATATGTTATTTCTCTGGGTATTTGGAGATAATATCGAAGATTCTATGGGTCATTTGAGATTCATATTGTTTTACTTTATCTGCGGGGTTTTGGCTACAATCACACATGCAACAATCGAATCTAACTCCAATGTCCCTTTAATAGGTGCGAGCGGTGCTATCTCGGGAGTTCTTGGGGCTTACCTAATATTACACCCAAAAGCGCGGGTGCTGGTTCTATTTATGAATATTATACCACTACGATTGCCGGCTATAGTCGTCTTAGGATTTTGGATCGGTATACAATTTTTCAACCTAAACAGTGAAAATGGTATTGCCTGGTGGGCCCATATCGGAGGGTTTACAGCTGGTATGGTGTTGATAATTCCATTCAAAAAAAAGAAATTTGCACTTCACAATCCCTGGAAGTCACTCAACGCCGCCAGAACTAGAGCGAGTTCTTCAAGGGTTTTAAAACGTTCAACATCTATCTTTCCAAACAGCTTAAGCAAAAATTACTTTAAAGATAATAGAAAAAGATAGATCTCTACCCCGAAATTTCTTGATTCTAACTTCACTAGGTTAAATTAAAGGACCTAAGTTAAGAGCGCCGATCGGATGTGCCATTATTTCAAATTAATTATACTATTTTCTCTCTAACCAATCTTTACTTAAAGGAATACTTGACCCAATCCACATGACATTTTGAGTGTGGTCTTCGTACCCGTTTCCAGTGTTAGGGTGGAGTAATATGTGAAGATCCCCTCTATTCAGAGCTAAAAATGGGACTAATGTGTTAAATAACTCAATCGGGAAATCAACTTGAAAATGGGAGACTGGATGTGGACCTTGAGGAGCTTTATCACGCCATCTACCAATTGTTATTCTCTCACCAAAACGTTTATCAAGCTGGCGTCGTAAATTAGCAGCATGCTGCTTACTTGAACCATCATAATATAGATGGACATGGTAACTTTTAATTTCAGTTTCTGATCGATACGATTTTTTAAAAAAATCCATAACAATACCCGACTCTAATATACTACCTTAAGACTATTTGATAGGAGAACTTGTCACCATCACTCACTGTTATCTTTCTAAACCCCAGGATTTTCATATAATCAAAAAAATTCAAAAGTGATCCAGGCTTTGTTTCTTTGACCAAAGGAGCCCTTTGAACTATCGTTTTCAAGCTTTCTAACAATGCTCTGGCTCGATATGTTGTATCCAAATAATCTTTGATCATACTCACAATAACTAACTCCTCAAGGTGAGGGCCTATAGTAAATATTGTGAACCTTGGCGTATAAGATTTGTTTAAAAATTCATTCGATATCATTTTTACAAGAGAATTTCGGGAAGATCTATTTGTCTTAGCATTGACCCGCATACGAGCTTTATAACTTTCAACATTATTTGGAACAGGGTAGTAATAACCGACCAAACGATCCCCAGCCCAAAGAGCTTGAATATTCAGCCAAAAGGTTATTAGAAAAATTATTAACAATTTCATTAAAGGGGTATATTCCCGTGTTTTTTCCAGGGGTTTTCAAGTTTTTTTGTTCGTAACATCCGCAAAGAACGAGCCATACGCCACCGCGTATTATGGGGCATTATAACATCATCAATATATCCTCTAGCACCAACCCGAAAAGGATTAGCAAATTGCTCCCGATATTCGTTTTCCCGTTTGTTTATTTTTTCTTTGTCATCAAGATCCGAACGAAAGATTATCTCAACGGCACCTTTTGCTCCCATCACAGCGATTTCAGCGCTGGGCCATGCAAAATTAACATCCCCACGCAAGTGTTTGGAACCCATAACAATATATGCGCCCCCGTAAGCTTTGCGGGTAATGAGTGTTACTTTTGGAACTGTAGCCTCAGCAAATGCATATAGCAGCTTAGCACCATGCCGGATTAATCCTCCATACTCCTGAGCTGTTCCCGGCAAAAAACCCGGAACATCAACCAACATTACTATAGGTATGTTAAAACAATCACAAAACCTTATGAATCTTCCTGATTTTACAGAGGCATCAATATCTAAGCATCCAGCCAGAATTTTAGGCTGATTTGCTACAATTCCAATAGTAGAGCCCTCCATACGCCCGAATCCCGTAACAATATTGGCAGCAAATGTAGGTTTTATTTCAAAAAAATCCCCTTCATCAACAAGTTTAGTGATGAGTTCCTTCACATCATATGATTCATTTGGATTTACGGGTATTAATGTATCAAGCGAAGGCTCTTGTCGATCTGCAGGATCATCCGTTGGACGATTTGGAGGATGTTCTTTATTATTTGAAGGTAAGAAATCTATAAAACGTCGCAACTGCTCGATAGCATCTACGTCATTATCAAAAGCAAGGTCAGCGACACCGGATTTAGCCGTATGTGTTAACGCTCCACCTAACTCTTCTTGTGTAACTTCCTCATGTGTGACTGTTTTTAAAACGTCCGGTCCAGTAACAAACATATAAGATGTATCTTTGACCATAAATGTAAAATCTGTCACTGCCGGAGAATAAACTGCACCACCTGCACATGGGCCCATAATTGTAGATATCTGGGGTACGACCCCAGATGACATAACGTTGCGGGCAAAAACTTCAGCATAACCTGCCAGGGCTGAAACGCCTTCCTGGATACGAGCTCCCCCGGAATCATTTAATCCTATTACCGGTGCCCCAACCCTTAGTGCCTGATCCATAATTTTACAAATCTTTTCGGCGTGTGTTTCCGATAAAGAACCGCCGAAAACAGTAAAGTCTTGACTGTAAACAAAAACGGTACGGCCATTTATTGTACCGTAACCAGTAACCACCCCGTCACCAGGCACTGTCTCTTTTTCCATTCCAAAATCTGTTGAGCGGTGTTCAACGAACATATCCCACTCTTCAAATGTATCAGGGTCAAGTAAAAGATCTATGCGTTCCCTCGCAGACAATTTTCCCCGCTTGTGCTGGGCATCCACCCGTTTTTTACCCCCTCCAGCTCTGGCTCTCGCTCTCCTCTCCTCTAATTGCCTAATTATATCAAACATATTTCAGTCCTAAATCATATTCATTCATCATTATTATAAACCATTTGTCGCTCATTTTGCCAGCAAGTTCAAAAAACATGCAGAATCCTGAATGTCTTTTCGGATAATTTTATGCCGTTCTTTCGTTTCTTCATCCACACCCCATTTTTTTATTTGATATCTCTCTTCTAAAATAGATTTTTCAAACATGGTTTCGGGGTCTAAGCGTCCTTTAAACATAGCAAGAGAGAGAATTAATGAACCTGCAGCTGCAGCTGCATTAGTTACTCCCATTAGCGTGAAGTTATCAAATTTAACTAAAATTTCTTGCAAGACAAATAGACTGTTTTCTGATTGGTTAATAGGAATTAGGCCATCGGTGACCATAAGATCAGCTCCAAAATTATCCTTAACCCAGTCCAGCTCCGGTTGCCATGAAATTTTTTGAAGTTCAACTAAATCAGCCGGCTCGGTTGCTCTATAACATAAGAGATCAGTTTCAGCTATTTTTAGGGTAATGCCAATAACATCATTACGTTTGGTCTTTAAGCGGTCAATAGCTGTTGCCGACAACCTACAAAGTGGCATCCGCATGGGATCTATATACTGACCCTGATCATCCCACTCGGCTGCCATTGCTTCAGCGAGAAACTGCGTAGGAGCTGCTAAATCGGAACCACCTGGCGTTTTTACCGGTCGACCATCAAGACAAACTACATAATACCCTTCAGAGACATTTTCCACATTTGCTTCTTTGTGAAAGCGTTTAACGCCTGACCATTTATTCACACCAAATGCCTTTGCGACTTATGACTTCACTTAATTTTATTCGATACTCCTACTTGTAAAATATTTAAAAAACGTTTCATAGAAAATTTTAATTTACGTTCTACCAAAACATCATAAAAAGAACTCTTAATTCAACCTACTCTCTTTAAGAAATTGAGATAACTCTTCAAAACTATGAACAACAACTTCGGCACCTGCCTCAAGCAACTCTTCTGCTTCGTGATAACCCCAACTTACCCCAATTGAATGGGTTCCAGCATTCTGCGCCATACAAATATCAAATGTCGTATCACCAACCATAAATACTGAGTCAGGGCCTAAACCAGTATCTCTCATTGCATTTTGCAACATTTCTGGATTTGGTTTACCGGCAGCGGAATCAGGTGTTTGTTTAGTGACAAAAATTTCATTTAGGCCATATAAATCAAGCACATAGTCTAATCCTACCCTTGATTTTCCCGTTGCTATGCCAAGCAGCCATTTGTCAGAATGAAGTTTACGAATAGTTTGTTCTGCGTCCGGATAAAGAGGTTCCCCAATATTAATATTTTTTCTATAATTAGAGGAGAATTGTTTATATACTATGCACATTTCATCAATATCGAAATTATTTTCTTCTGGCAAAAGTCGCTGAATTCCGGCGCCCAGTTCTAAGCCGACACCCAATAAAATATCTTTACGCTCTGGTCTTTTTAAATTATACGACTCAAATGTCGACCCCATTATCTCTACAATAGCAGCCTGAGAATCAACAATAGTGCCATCACAATCAAAAACAATCATTCCTATATTATCCACTGTTATCTCCATACCATTCGGAATAAAAGTCTTCAAAGGGATCTATAACTAGATTTTCATCAAAACCTAAATAATTCCATGACTTCTTCATATGAGGAGCAAGATCAGATACCACTTGGAAAAAACCCCCAGCAGGGTGAGGAAACTTAATAGCCTTCGCGTGGAGATGGAGTTGCCGGTCTATTCCGCTGGCACCATCAAAAAAAGCTCCCTTTCCCCCATATTTTCCGTCGCCCAAGATTGGAGTGCCAAGTAGAGCACAATGGACGCGCAACTGATGTTTGCGGCCAGTCTCAGGCATCATTGCTAACCAAGTAGATTTGGTCGAAGCATTATCGATAATTCGATAATAAGTGAGCGCTCGTTTCCCGTTTTTACTTGCTACAGTTTTTTCTCCGAATCTACTACTTTGTTTTTCCAAAGCTATATCTATTTTACCATATTTAATTTTTGGCAAACCAACTACTGCTGCCCAATAAACTTTGTGAACATCCCTCGTTTTAAATGCCTTTGTTAGAAACGATGCCGCTTTAGCTGATCTAGCTAACAAAAGAATGCCAGAAGTATCCTTATCAAGGCGGTGGATAAGTTTTGGCCGCTCTTTCATCTCAAATTGCAAACTGTTAAGCATTGCATCAACATGTTTAGAAATCCCCGAACCACCCTGAACCGCTAGACCTGGAGGTTTGTTTATAGCTATAATGTGTTCATCTTTATAAATGACGGACTGGCATAATGTCTCAATATCCTGGTTAGTCACTTTAGAGTTTAATTTTTTCTTTGGAAGCGGTCGTTCAACATTTCTTATGGGAGGAACTTTAATTAGTTGACCACTCTTTATTCGAGTGTTTGACTTGGTGCGCTTTCCATTGAGACGTATTTGTCCTTTACGCAAAAGCTTTTCAAGTTGACCATGCCCAATAGCAGGGAACTTTCGCTTAAACCAACGATCTAGGCGAATACCTTCTTCTTCTTCTTCAACTTCAAAAACTTGCAGTATTGTCATTTTGCAAACAACTACGTTAATAAATAACGGAAAAGAGACATCCCAAAAAATAACGCTATAACCGAAAAAACTACTGAAACAATGACATACAATGATGCATATAGAAATTCACCTTGCTCAATTAGATTTATTACGTCTGAGGAAAAAGCTGAAAATGTCGTAAAAGACCCAAGTAAACCGATAATTAAGAATCCTTTTATTTCTTCACTTGGAGACCACATTACCGACATCACACTAATCACTGAACCTAAAAAAAATGATCCTATAACATTGACACTCAGCGTTGCATATGGTGACGCATAACCGAGCCAATGGTTAATACCGTCCATTGTGAGATACCGGCCAATAGCCCCTAATACGCCGCCCGCTGCTATCGATAAAATGAGTGTCATTAATCACTCCTTTTTTTTCTTAGATTTTCCCAATAATCTAAACGTTTAACAATCTCTTTTTCAAAACCCCTACCAACTGGTCGATAGAAACTTTGTCTAGCAATTTCAGAGGGAAAGTAATTCTGCCCAGAAAAACCTTTTTCATTTTCATGATCATACTCATAGCCGGTAGCATAACCCAAATCTTTCATAAACTTATTCGGAGCGTTAATGGCATGGCTGGGAGGCGAAAGAGAACCAGATTCTTCAGCCAACTGAACAGAAGCCTTAAAGGCCTCATATACTGCGTTCGATTTGGGTGCAGTTGCAAGGTAAATAACGCTTTGCGCAATTGCAAGTTCTCCCTCAGGGGAACCAACTCTCTCAAAAGCTTCACACGCTGCGATTATTTGCAACAAAGCATTAGGGTCTGCTAAACCAATATCCTCAGAAGCAAAACGGACCAAACGCCGTGCTATATAACGCGGGTCCTCTCCTCCAGAAAACATGCGAGCTAACCAATAAAGCGAAGCATCAACGTCCGAGCTGCGTAAACTTTTATGGAGGGCTGAAATCAAATTGTAATGTATGTCATGTTTTTTATCGTACGTCGGCACTCGTTTCTGTAATATCTTGCTTAGCTTTGCTGAATCCAAAATGTTTTCGCAGGGCAACAGAAAAACCTCTTCTGCCATATTCAATAAATATCGCCCATCGCCATCTGCCATAGCCCGAAGCGAAGCCCGTGCATCATGATCCAAGGGTAATTTCTTTCCTTCTAATTTCTCAGCACGCACTAACATCTCCTCAAGAGCCACATCATTTAAGCGATTGAGTATTAGAACCCTACAACGGCTTAATAAAGCCGAATTCAGTTCAAATGAGGGGTTTTCTGTCGTTGCGCCGATCAACGTAATTGTGCCGTCTTCTACGTAGGGTATGAATCCATCCTGCTGGGATTTGTTAAAACGATGAATTTCATCGACGAACAAAATCGTACCTCGCCCTGATTCCCGACGCTTCTTCGATGATTCAAAGATTTTCCGTAAATCTGATATACCGGTAAAAATTGCAGATAGGTTCTCAAAATGAGATTCTGTATGTTTTGCAAGTAAGCGGGCTATTGTGGTTTTGCCCGTACCTGGAGGACCCCATAATAGAAGAGAAACAATACTGCCGCCCGCGATCATTCTTCCAATAGGAGCTCCATCACTCAACAAATGTTCTTGCCCAACAATATCACCAATAAAGGCTGGACGTAACCGATCTGCCAAAGGACCGCCTACCTGTGACTCAAATAAAGTTGTCACCTTTTTACTGTAACGGACAAAATTGTCCCACCCCGATTAATGGATAAGTCCCACTGGTCAGGCTTTTTTGATAATAAAGCCTGTAATTGTTTAACGCGTTTGATTTCTATACCATTCAGCCTTCTTATAATATCATAACGCTTGAAACCAAATCGTTGTGCCGGCGATCCATTTAAAACTTTGAGAATCATAACTCCCTTTAAAAACGGGCTTTTACCAATCTGATCAGCTAGAGCGGGAGACAAATTACCGACTTGAACGCCCTTTAACGGATTGTATCCGATTATTTCCGTTTTATTTGCCAACGGTTTTTCAGGTGGTGCTTCTACTGGAACAGTTACATTTATTTTAGACCCATTTCGCAAGAGCCAAAGATCCAATTTTTCCCCAATAGGATGGGTGACAATTCTAAAACGTAATGATTCAACATCATTCACATCATGCTTATCAATACGAAAAATCACGTCGCCAACTTTTATTCCAGAACGGTCGAAAGGCCCATTTGGATAAATGCGATTAACCAAAACACCGAGTGGCCTTGTCATACTTATTGACGTAGCAATATCAGAAGTAACACTTTGAGCTTTAGCGCCAATCCAAGGCCGTATGACACGACCACCATGAACCAAACTGGTCAAAACTGTCCGAACCATATTTGTCGGAATAGCAAAACCGATACCAACAGAACCACCGCCTTTTGAATAAATAGCAGAATTAATACCAACCAACTTACCATCAAGCGAAACCAAAGCACCGCCGGAATTTCCTGGATTGATAGCGGCATCTGTTTGAATAAAGAAATTTAGATCATTAATTCCAATTTGAGTTCGCGCTAATGCCGAAACAATCCCACTGGTGACTGTTTGACCAACACCAAAAGGATTGCCGATTGCAAGAACTAGGTCCCCAACCTCAAGATCATCGGAATCTCGAAGGGAAAGAAAAGGAAGCCTATCTTTTAATTTTTCAATTTTTAAAATTGCCAAATCAGTTCGTTTATCGCTAACAATAATTTTAGCTTCAAATTCACGTCGATCAGATAGGACAACGGTAATTTCTTCTGCGCCTTTTATAACATGATGGTTGGTAATAATTACCCCATCCGATTTTACAATCACACCAGAACCAAGTGAATTTTGGACCTTTCTTCTTGATTCAGGATTTTTTAGCAACTGCCCGCCAAAAAAACGTCTGAAGAAAGGATCATCAAATAATGGAGAATAAGAACGTTGGGTAACCGTTTTCCGGGTAAAAATATTAACTACAGCAGGCGCAACTTTTTTTACCAAAGGCGCAAATGATAGTTTGATCTCTGCTTCGCTTTTCGGCACTTGCTTCTGAGAAAAAGCTGGAAAATTCAGAACAACAAACACTAAAACTAAAAACGAAAATATTTTCAAATTTATGAACTTCATATCTCAACTATATCCCCAAAACACGAAAGAGGTAGCCACGTAACGATCAGAAACTACCTCTTCTTGAATTACTATTCAGGGTACTAACTCTCTGCAGATACAGTTTCCTGATCATGATTTTCAGTTTCAGATTCAACACGAGCCTTGTCCGCTGACCCTTTTGCATCAGTATCACGGTCGACTAATTCGATAATAGCCATCGGGGCAGAATCACCATAACGGTTACCTGCTGCAAGAACTCTGCTGTATCCACCTTGTCGATCTTTATAACGTTCAGCAAGTGTTTCGAATACCTTTGCAACAACCGCCTTATCTTGCAAAAAAGATAAAGCTTGCTTCCTCGCATGAAGATCTCCCTTCTTTCCAAGCGTAATCATTTTATCGACAAATACCCTTAAGTCTTTAGCTTTTGGTTTAGTTGTCGTGATCTGTTCATGCAACAAAAGAGACGCAGCCATATTAGCAAACATGGCTTTACGATGCGATGATGTTCTATTGAGTTTACGCCCACTCATACGATGACGCATAGCTCTATTCCTTTAGGTTCGGTGTTAAAATTTAGAACGGCTCCTCTAATCGTTTTGCCCAAATCTCAATATTCTCCGGAGGCCATTCTGGTATATCCATCCCTAAGTGAAGTCCCATTTGTGATAAAACTTCCTTAATTTCATTGAGCGACTTACGACCAAAATTTGGTGTCCTTAACATTTCAGATTCGCTTTTAAGAACTAAATCACCAATATAAATTATATTATCATTTTTAAGACAATTTGCTGAGCGCACTGATAACTCGAGTTCATCAACCTTACGCAACAAGTGTTTATTAAAAGGCAACTCCTCGCGCGTTTCTTCAGGTTCCGCTACTTCCGGATCTTCAAAGTTGATAAAGAGTTTTAACTGGTCTTGTAAGATACGAGAGGCCAAAGCAATGGCATCTTCCGGGGTCACCGTTCCATCTGTAGTAACCTCCAACGATAACTTATCGAAATCGGTCACTTGCCCAACTCGTGCATTATCTAATTTATAAGCTACTTTTCTAATCGGCGAAAAAACAGAATCTATTGGAATAAGACCAATTGGTGATTCTTCAGGTCGATTCTGTATGGCTGGCACGTAACCCTTGCCCATTTCAACCATAAAGCTCATCTTGATGCTTGCACCTTCGTCAAGTGTACAAATTACAAGATCAGGATCCATCACATCAATATCGTGCCCAGTATCAATCTGGCCCGCTGTTACAGCACCTGGACCTTTTGCTTCTAAAGACATTCTACCAGAAGTCTCACTATGCATTTTAATACCTAGATTTTTTACATTCAAAACGATATCAGTTACATCTTCATGCACACCCGCAATTGATGAGAACTCATGTAGCACTCCCTCAATTTGAATAGCTGTAACCGCCGCCCCCTGTAAGGATGATAATAAAACTCGACGCAAAGCATTTCCCAGGGTTAAGCCAAACCCTCGCTCTAAAGGTTCAGCAACAATAGTTGCACGACGCTCTGGGATTGACCCTTGAACGACTTCTAAAGTATTTGGTTTAATTAATTCTTGCCAATTTTTCTGAATCACTGGACCGCCTCAATAAAGCATTAAAATAAAACTTAAACTGGCCAGCCTCATTAATATTAGACTAACCAATTAACGAAAACTAAACTCGACGTCTTTTACGCGGTCGACAGCCATTATGTGGTATTGGCGTTACATCACGTATCGAAGTAACCATAAAACCAACTGTCTGCAACGCCCGGAGCGCCGATTCACGACCAGAACCTGGTCCTTTAACTTCTATCTCTAAAGTTTTCATACCATGTTCTTGAGCTTTCCGGCCAGCATCCTCAGCAGCAATTTGAGCTGCATATGGGGTGGATTTACGAGAACCACGGAAACCCTGACTTCCTGCTGACGACCAAGAAATCGCGTTACCTTGGGCATCGCATATAGTAATTACCGTATTGTTAAACGTCGCATTCACATGAGCAATGCCAGCGGTAATATTCTTCCGTTCACGGCGTCTTGGACGCGTTATTGCTGCTTTTGCCATATCTGAACTAATCCTTCATGTAAATTCTTGTGCATACCCAAAAAATTTATTTCTTTTTACCTGCAATTGACTTAGCTGGACCCTTTCGAGTTCGAGCATTAGTATGTGTACGCTGTCCGCGAACCGGAAGTCCCCGCCTATGTCGAATGCCGCGATAGCAACCTAGATCGATAAGCCGTTTTATATTCATGGAGGTATCACGCCGCAAATCACCTTCGACTTGATAATCGGAATCAATCAATTCACGGATCTTGAGTACTTCATCATCAGTCAGTTCATGCACACGGCGTTCTGATGGAATTTCAGTTTTCAAACAGATCCTCCTAGCATGGGCACGACCTATTCCAAAAATATATGTAAGCGAAATTTCAACTCTTTTCTGAGTTGGAATATTAACGCCAGCTATACGAGCCAAAGTCGGATCTCCTTAGCACAAAGACAGTCTAATTTTTCTTGCTACTGGGGGTTCCCAAAGTCGCGCGATTATAGGCACAAAACATCCAAAGTCAATGCGTTACGTCTATTTTTTCCATTGCGTTGTTATTAATTAGCCTCTCGAAATAATCTCCTTAATTTGGTCAAAAACCTCTTCCAAAGGATTCATCCCGTCAATAATTTCTAAAACACCCTTATCCTTATAAAAGGGCAAAATTGGAGCAGTTTGCTCCCGATACGCTATAAGTCTATTGCGAACTGTTTCCTTTTTATCATCATACCGCCGCGAAAAATCTTCGGATCCACATTTATCGCATTTTCCTTCTTCACGCGGTTTTTTGAAAGAATCATGGTAGCCGATACCACATTGAGAGCAAGAAAATCGCCCAGAAAGGCGTTCAACAATAGCATTTTCGTCTACTGACAACTGTATAACATGATCCATATTCAAAGATTTTTCCGACAGCATTACATCAAGAGCCAAAGCTTGAGCTGTTGTTCGTGGAAAACCATCTAATATAAAACCTTTTTTGTTAATACTTTTGTTAATTTGATCCGAGATCATTTCAATTATCAGTTTATCAGAAACTAACTCTCCAGAATTCATAGCCCTCTTGGCTTCCTTGCTAATTTTTTTGGAACTTTTAGCTTCTTGGCGTAACATTTCACCCGTAGACAATTGAACAACACCATATGCTTCAACTATTTTTTCACACTGGGTACCCTTACCAGCTCCCGGAGGGCCCAAGATAATTAAATTCATTTTAACGCCGACCCTTCAACCTTGATTTATTGATGAGACCTTCATATTGGTGGGCTAACATATGGGATTGTACTTGAGCGACGGTATCCATAGTCACTGTCACTACTATTAAAAGACTTGTTCCCCCAAAAAAGAACGGAACAGACCAGTTTGAAATAAGAATCTCAGGCAACAACGCCACAGCGACCAAATATACTGAACCAACCACGGTAAGCCGCGTAGTGACATACTCCAAGTATACAGCTGTATTTTTACCAGGCCTAATGCCTGGTAAAAACCCACCATGCTTTTTAAGGTTATCTGCTGTTTCTTCAGGATTAAAAACAACTGCTGTATAGAAAAAAGCAAAAAATGCTATTAACAGACTATAAATAATCAAATAAGAAGGCTGACCACGACCGAGTAAAGACGATATAGTTGTTAACCACTCAGGTCCAGAATTCGCCATGAAACTAATTACAGTGGTGGGCATCAACAAAAGAGAGCTTGCAAAAATCAGAGGGATAACACCTGAAGTATTCAACTTAAGAGGTAAATGTGAGCTCTCACCACCATACATTTTGTTGCCTTGCTGGCGTTTTGGATATTGCACAACTAAGCGGCGCTGTGCACGCTCTACAAATACAATACCGTAAATCACCAATATTGCCATTATCAAAATACCCATAATAATGCCTGAAGAAATAGCGCCAGTTCGGCCCAGTTCTAATGTACCAGCTAAGGCACTAGGCAGTTCAGCCACAATGCCTGCAAAAATAATTAGTGAGATACCGTTCCCAACACCTCGAGCAGTTATCTGCTCCCCCAACCACATCAAAAACATTGTACCACCAACCAAGGTAACCACCGCGGTAAACCTAAAAAAAACTCCAGGTTCCATAACCGCAGCACCGCCAGAGCCTCTCATACCCTCAATTCCAACAGCTATACCATAAGCCTGCATGGCGGCTATTAGCACGGTCAAATAACGAGTATATTGATTAATCTTTTTTTGACCTTGAGCTCCCTCCTTTTTCAGTTGAGCCATGGAGGGTGATATAGAGGTCATTAATTGCATAATAATTGCCGCCGAAATATATGGCATAATATTTAAGGCAAAAATAGTCATTCGACCGAGCGCACCACCAGCAAACATATTGAACATACCCAAGATACCGCCCGCCTGCTGACGAAAAATATCTTGCAATATCACCGGATCGATTCCAGGTAATGGTATATAAGTGCCCAGCCTATATACAATCAATGCACCTAAAGTAAACCACAGCCGTTTTTTAAGTTCAGTGGCTTTATTAAAGGCTCCAAAATTTAAATTAGCCGCAAGTTGTTCAGCAGCAGATGCCATGATACACCTTGATCAATTATTAATTTAAAATGTTTTCCTCAATTTTTAATTTTAGTCTGATTTAGAACCCTCATCTAGCTCATTAGCCGAATCCAATTTTTCGTCATCAGATACACGAGATTCTTTGACTGACATGGCAGCTAATTTCTTTGTGGCACTTTTTTCAGATTTCTCTTGTGATAAAACCTCAACTTTTGTTGGACTTGGCAAAGTGACTTTTCCACCCACTTTCTCTATTGCTACTATTGCAGATTGGCTTACTCCTGTAACCTCAAAATTAAGGCTCGCCTTAATCTCTCCCTTGGCTAGAATACGTACGCCATCTCCAGTACCACGGATTAACCCGGCAGCAACCAGTGTTTCGGTATTAACAATTGATTTTGTATCAAACTTCTTTTCATCAATCGCTTTCTGCAAACGGCCAAGGTTAACTATTTCATATTTTTTTGCAAAAATATTACTGAAACCGCGCTTAGGTGTACGTCTATAAATTGGCATCTGCCCACCTTCGAAACCTAATACCGATACACCAGAACGCGACTTTTGGCCTTTGACACCTCGACCAGCAGTTTTACCTTTACCCGACCCCTCACCACGGCCAACGCGCGTGCGCAGTTTTCTAGCCCCGTAGTTATCACTAATCTCATTTAACCTCATAATCTTTTCCTTAAGCTGGAGGTTCAACACGAACTAAATGCTGTACCTTATTTATCATACCGCGAACAGAAGGTGTATCTTCAAGCGTACGGGTGCGGTGCATCTTATTTAGACCTAAACCAACCAAGGTTTGCCGCTGATCTTTCCGACGCCCAATAGGGCTGCCAGTTTGGGTAATCGTAACGGTTGTTTTTTTATCTGCCATAATATTTGAACCTATCAATTTGCTCCCTGAACTTCACCCGCCTGAGATCCACCTCGCCGTCCCACGATGTCGCTTATTTTTTTACCACGTTTTGCGGCAATAGCACGGGGTGAAGCAAGATTTTGAAGTGCATCAAATGTTGCTTTGATCATATTATATGGATTTTGGGAACCATTAGATTTAGCAACGACATCTTGCACTCCTAATGATTCAAATACAGCTCGCATTGGCCCACCTGCTATAATACCTGTGCCAGCTGGAGCCGCACGAATTATGACCTTACCAGCTCCAAAACGGCCTTCAGCATCATGGTGTAAAGTACGACCTTCACGAAGAGGCACCCTAACTAATTTACGCTTGGCTGACTCAGTTCCCTTTCGAATAGCCTCTGGGACCTCGCGAGCCTTTCCACTGCCAAACCCAACACGACCACGACCATCGCCTACAACAACCAATGCGGCAAAACCAAATCTACGGCCACCCTTAACAACTT
Organism: uncultured Rhodospirillaceae bacterium; assembly: GCA_964639965.1. Classification (GTDB taxonomy): domain Bacteria; phylum Pseudomonadota; class Alphaproteobacteria; order Rhodospirillales; family UBA2165; genus TMED23. The sequence continues at coordinate 2,375 of CAZXGI010000029.1, read as the reverse complement.
TTGCTACACGGTTGATGCCAACTAATTTATCAATTAACTCATCAGCCTCCCGCTCCTCTCTTCCTCGTCGCGGACCACTGCGTCCAGTATTTCCTTGTTGACCAGTACGGCCTTTTTGTTCTTGTAATTTAGTTTCTTGGGTCATTTAGAAAACTCCTAGAATAATAAACCGCCCTGACGCGCTGCTTCGGCTAGTGCTTTCACTCTGCCATGATATAGATATCCACCACGGTCAAAGACAACTTTGGTTACACCAGCTTTTTTTGCCCGTTCGGCTACAACTTTGCCTACAAACGAAGCAGCTTCTATATTGGATCCTGTTTTCAACTTAGCACGCGCTTCAATATCTAACGACGACGCTGCGGCCACAGTTTTCCCGCTCTTATCAACGATAATTTGGGCATAAATATGCTTACCAGAGCGATAAACGGCCAAACGCGGGCGACCGCTATTGTTCTTTTTTACTTTACCGCTAGTGCGCTGGCGCCGACGGTCAGAGAGCTCTTTAGAGGTTTTCATAAGCTACTTCTTCTTTCCTTCTTTGCGCAGAACAATCTCATCTTTATATTTTATACCTTTGCCTTTGTATGGCTCTGGCGGACGATAAGAACGTATTTTAGCTGCAACACTTCCCACAGCCTGCTTATCTATCCCGAAGACAGAAATTTCATTTTGCGTTTCACATTTAATCACGATCCCTTCAGGGATTGGATGCCGAATTTCATGACTATATCCAAGCTGAAGAACAAGATCTTTTCCCTTTATCTGAGCACGATAGCCAACACCATTAACTTGTAGTTCCTTTGTGAAACCTTCACTCACACCCCTTATAACGTTACTGGCCAAAGATCTATATGTTCCCCACATCTTTTGAGCTTTCACAGACTCATTCGCAGGCTTAACTATTAAATTTCCGTTTTCTATTGACGGGACAACATCATCTATAAAAGCTAAGTTTAGCTCTCCATTTTTCCCCTTGGCTGTCATAATCTTATCAACTAAATCAACAGTAACACCATCCGGAATAGCAACTGGCATTAGACCTATTCGTGACATTTCTTGTACTCCTTTATTTTAGAATACATGGCATAAAACTTCACCACCAACATTGGCAGCCCTTGCTTCAGCATCAGACATTACACCTTGTGGTGTAGACAAAATGGCAATACCTAACCCATTACAGATACGCGGCAGGTCTTTTATCTTAGAGTAGACGCGGCAACCAGGACTAGAAACCCTATTAATTTCTCTAATGACCGGTTCACCGTCATAGTACTTTAACTCAATTATAATTTCGTCTATCCCTTTTCGGACATTCTTGTCCGAATAATCTCGAATATACCCTTCACGTTTCAAAACATCGAGAACATTAGCTCGAAGCCTAGAAGAAGGTGTATTAACTGAACTCTTTTTGGCACGCTGACCGTTTCGAATTCGCGTTAAAAGGTCCGCTACGGGATCACTCATAGACATTAAATACGCCCCCCCCTACCAACTTGATTTGATCATGCCAGGGATCATCCCTTGAGATGCCAATTCACGCAATGCGATACGAGAGATTCGGAATTTTCGATAGTTACTGCGCCCCCTACCGGAAATTTCACAACGCAATCTAACACGCACCTTGGATGAGTTGCGTGGCAATTGAGCTAACTTTAATTGTGCATCAAAACGCTCTTCAGCGGATAATGATATATCCCTTGTAACTTTCTTTAGTTTAGTTCGTCTGTCTGAAAACCTTTCAGAGAGACGAATACGCTTCTTATTTCGCTCAACGACACTTTTCTTTGCCATAGTTATAAGGCTCCGTTTCGTCTTTCAATTAGTAAAAGGCATGTCAAAACTTCTGAGGAGTTCTAGGCCTTCCTCATCGGTTTTAGCCGTCGTACAAATAATGACGTCCATACCGCGAATTTTATCAACTTTATCGTAATTAATTTCGGGGAATACTATTTGCTCCTTAATTCCAAGTGCAAAATTTCCACGCCCATCAAAGCTTTTTGGAGAAATACCTCGAAAGTCTCTCACACGAGGCAACGCAATGTTAACTAAACGATCAAGAAATTCGAACATCTTATCTCCTCGCAATGTAACCTTGCACCCAACGGTCATTCCATCTCTCAACTTAAAAGTAGCAATGGATTTACGAGCACGCGTAACAATGGGTTTCTGACCCGAAATCAACATCATTTCCTCAAGTGCTGATGCGATTTTTTTCTTATCTTGAGATGCCTCACCAACACCCATATTTATTATAATTTTTTCAAGACGTGGTACCTGCATAACATTAGTATAGCCAAAATGTGACATAAGAGCTGGTCTCACTTCAGAATTAAAGCTTTCGCCTAAACGAGTCATCTCAATTCACCTTATAC
>CAZXGI010000028.1:0-30523 GCA_964639965.1 uncultured Rhodospirillaceae bacterium | reverse complement strand
ACTTTTTTAATAAGCTTATCCTGAATTTTCTCCTGATCAAAAGAATTTTGTGTAATATTATTATCTACAAGTGCAGCTGCAACAGTATAGGGTAAAGAATGATCAGCAGTTTCTCTAGTTTTAGGATCCCATTTTTCTGGATCTTTAGCTATTATTTCATATGCAACTTTAAAGGTCTCAATTTCAACATTTTTTATAAGATTAGGATCTTGAAAATTTTCTCTTAATTCAATACAGGCATCAATAGCGCTTTGTGCATGATATTCTACTGGCCATTTTTTTAATCCAAACACGCACATTACAGCGTCATGACAACCCATATACTACTCTGTTTTATACAACTTTGGTCGGTGTGATTGTGTTAATTTTAGCCGTTCCATTTTATTGGCAACAGCCAAGCCTTAGCCAACTTTTCTTGATGTGTATGCAAGGTAGCCTTGGTGCTGTTGGGCATCTTGCAATTATTAAAGGTCTTCAATTTGCAACGGCGTCATTTTTATCACCCTTTCTTTATTCTCAGCTGGTTGTGGCGGTATTATTAAGTGCCATCTATTTAGGCGATCCACTGACGATTCACGTAGTTATAGGTGCAACACTGATTATTCTAAGTGGTATTTACATATGGTACCGTGAGGTTCATTTGAAACACAGGAGTTGAACGGCCAACGTTAAAGGTTTTGTAATCATTAAAAGCATCAGAGTTACGGATGTAGCTCTTTCATCGCAAGGTCGTATACAACCCGGCGCATTTTTACTGCGCCTTCATCTGAGGGGACATGGTTTTCTTTGAATCCTGGTCGCTCATCATTTTTCCACTGGCATTCAATCCATTCGATCGCGTCTTTGTCTTCTTCAAAAACCTTGGTTGTCACATCGGAGTACCAGGCATCCAGTTTTTTATCTGGCGCGGAAAAATCGCGCGCAAATATCCACCAATAAAGCGATGTGTACTGTGTTTCAGGTGTGATAAAATGTAGAATGTGTGGTCTGTATTCTACGCGTCCGTTATTGCTTCCTTGTTTATCTTCAAACAGGCTATCTCCATCGTGGAATCCAGGCGTAACGAAACTTGCAGTTGAATGACGAGTAATGGGAATGTCTTTTAATCCTGTGGCTTCTTTATGAAGTTCGGGAACGGGCTCCCCTTCATTTATTCTATACGTGATTACCTTATTATCTTTAACAGTCACTTCAACTTTTGCTTCCACATGTTTTTGTGTTCCCAAGACTGCGCCATGAAGATATTGAAAATGTGTGAGATCTAGGAGGTTCTCATGGATTGCTAAATAGTTGCCTTTAACATTATAAAATCCTGTACCGTATCCCCAATTATCTTGGTTGACCCAGTCATAACTGGGTATCAGCGAAGGGTCTGCCTTTTCTGGGTCGCCAGGCCATACCCAAACCATTGGTGGTCTCTCAACAGCTGGATATTTATCTATTGAGATAAATGACGGATTTAAGTTCAAAGCTGATGGGATGATCACACATTTCCCTTCAGTATTATAGGTTAACCCGTGATAACCACATTCGATCGTATCGTTTTCTTTTAACTTGCTGCGATGCAACGGAAAACATCTGTGAGCACAACGATTCTGTAAAACACAAACTTCACCTTTCTGGGTTCGGAAGTATACCAAGTCCTGATTAATTACCATCCGGTTCTTAAGGTGTGTTTTTACGTCTTTACTCCAATCTAAAACATACCAACAATTTTTTATCAGAGGTGTATCTCGATCAGCTATTTTATTGGATTTTTCCTGGTTGGGTGTCATAAATTATACCTGTTGATTTCGGTTTTTATTCTTGATTAGGTCCAGCACGACTATTATCTGCAGCTGATCCGGTTCCAATAATATTAACGCTATTATTTTCAGGGTCATAAGTTAGGGTATTTTCTTTAAAAAGATCTGCGCCTGTTACACGTATAAAACGTGCTTCATCTTCAAAATGAATTTGGTGGATATCGTGAGGTCCGAATTTCCCAGCCATTCCAAATTCTAATCTGTAATTTTTTGTCTCCTCAATTTCAGCATGACCAGCCTCTGACTTGTCATCAAGTCGTCGATATTCGGTCATATCTGTGAATTTTTTTGCTTGGCCATAGACAGCCCAGGATGCACCATGGTCATGCGGTGGAGATTTTCGCCCCTCTTTGATATTGTGCGCATAAACGATAAAGCCCATTTGTGGATCTGTGTATAGTTCATGGACACCGTAATCCGCGGAATCACCGCATTTTTCTTCTATAAAACCAGGATTTTCTTTTATTAATTTTTCTAAATTTTGCCGAATAACTTCAAGATCTGCTTCGCCAGTGGATTTATCGTAGGCCTTTCGGCAATCTCCACAAAAAGTTTCAAATTCGTAGGCCATGCTAATTATTTCCCCCTTAAATGATAAGGTGCGTTATATATTGATTTTTCCGTAGAATATTGACAGTACGTTTCTATATGAAACTGTTCCAGAATAAAATAAAAAAACGTACTTTTTACAAGGTAGAATATCATTTTATTAATGTTAGAAGTATGCGAGTATCTCTTGTTCCAGATTATAGTAACTATTCTATGAAGTTTTGCCCTGAAGAATTTTGAGGTCGTAGAGATAGTTATTTATTCTGAAATATTATTAACTAACTGTATTAGTATAATTTAATTGCGCGTATTTTAGTGAAATTGACAAGATGACTGTAAAGAAGCAGCTTGAATTCTTTTTTAACGAAACTACCCGAAGGAAAGTAACCGTAAATAATTTGGTTATTGCTGGTTGGACTGGCCGAAATATTAAGGCGATGGAAGCTCACATCTCCGAACTAGAGGAGTTGGGAATTTCGCGTCCGGCAAAAACGCCCACTTTTTACCGTTGTTCAATTGATCAACTAACAATGGAAGAGGAGTTTCAAGTTATTGGAACAGATTCAAGCGGTGAGATAGAGTTCTTTGTATTATCATTAGAAGATGGGTATTGGATTGGATTAGGTTCCGATCACACAGACCGTGTCATTGAGGCTACTGATGTTACCGTTTCAAAACAAATGTGTGCAAAACCGATTGCGAAAAACTTATGGCGTTATAATGATATTGTTAATCATTGGGACCAATTATTTCTTAAATCAACAATAATTGTTGATGGTAATGAAGAAGACTATCAAGATGGCCCAGTGACGACTATGCGTGATCCTGAAGATCTTATTTCACTTTATACAAATGGAGGACAACTATCGCATGGAACTATAATGTTTTGCGGTACTTTGGCGGTTAAAGGAGGAGTTCGTTCTGCCGATATTTTTCAGGCATCCTTGATTGATCTGAAAATGGATCGTACCATTAGTTATTCGTATCGGGCAATAAGCCTGCCACCAGAGGAATAAGTAGGAGTTATTTTATGGGCAAAGGTAAACCGCACTTAGAATTTATGTCGCTAGATATGGATGAAGGATGGGAGGTGCCACCGGGTTATCCGGAGGGTATGGAACAGAAAGTTCTCACAACAGATTTAGATGAAGAGGGTAAAACAGGTAGCAGGTCTCGTTTTCTTAGAATTAAGCCGGGGGTATATTCTACAACCCCCTTTGTTCACGAACATTGGGAGGAAGTTTATCTGTTTGAGGGGGATATGATTGTGGGAAATGATGAAAATGGTGAAGGGGGTGAACATTTTTATGCACCAACTTATGCCTGCCGTCCGCCGGGAGTATTTCACGGGCCATTTAAATCTGAAGGTGGCTGTGTTATGTTTGAGTTACACTATTTTTATGAACCTGATAGTTAAAAACTCAATTCTTAAGAAATAGTATTATTATATAAATACCACAATCGAAAAAATGTTGCTAAACTAGTTTTATACTTTAATATATAAATTATTTATATAAAAATATTATTTAACTATCTTGTTATGGAAAAAAATAATGATTATAGAGGACAAGAGCGCAGATTTGACAATCACGAGGCCTGAATTCCTGGTTAATGGCTCCGACGCAGATTTTAGAAGTTTTATTTATTGCTTGCTGATATCGTCCTTGCACATGGAAAAATTGCGAGACCAAATAGGTGATCTAATCGGTGTAAATGGAATCCAATATCATATTTTGGCTGTTATTTCAGAAAAGGCACCTAAAGGTCCGGTTACCGTCGGTGATGTTGCAAAAACACTCCAAGCCGGAAGTACGCATATAACGATGGAAACTGGTAAGCTATTTAAGCAGGGTTTAATTGAAAAAAACCCCAATCCTGAGGACCGACGCAGTATTCTTTTATCGTTGAGTGACAAGGGAACAGCCTTGTTAGCGTCGGTAATGCTATCGCGTCAGGAGATAAATGATACGATTTTCTCTGGATATAGTAAAAAAGACTTTGAGAGTTTCCAGATTTTAATAAAAAAAATGGTTGGTACGACCTCGAGGGCTATTACTGTTGCGGAAAAAATAAAAGCAGAACAAATTATGCAAAGCCACGCCGCTTGATAATTAGAAAGGAACAGGGATTTGATTAAAACAGGAAAAGAACATATTGAAAGCCTAAACGATGGCCGTACTGTTTATATAGGCAATGAAAAAGTTGAGAATATAACGGACCACCCTGCATTTCGAAATGCGGCTAGAACTGTCGCAACTCTGTATGACGTTAAGCATGATCCTGAATTTAAGGATGTTCTTTCTTTTGAGGAACATGGTGAGCGTTATTCTATGTGGTTTCTTAAGGCAAGGAATCGAGAAGATCTACGCAAGCGTTCATTAGCTCATAAAAAGATTGCAGATGTGTCATCTGGGTTGTTTGGCCGTTCTCCTGATCATGTTGCCAGTTTTGTTACTGGGATGTCGACAAACCCCTCGGTATTTGATTCGGACGCCTATAAATTTGGGGATAATCTGCTGGCCTACTATGAGTACATGCGCAAAAATGACATATTTGCAACTTATGCAGTATTGCCGCCGCAAGCTGCCCGCAATCCGGAGTTTTATGAAAAACAGAATCTACCTGTACCTACGCTCCGCGTTGTTAGAGAAGATGATGATGGTGTCGTGATATCAGGTATGAAAATGTTGGCCACAAGTGCCATTTTTTGTAATGAAATATGGGTTGGCAATCTTTTGCCACTAGCGCCCAATCAAATCAAAGAAGCTGTTACATGTGCTCTACCCTGTAATGCTGAAGGACTATCGCTTTGGATGCGTCAACCTATTGCACTTAATGCTGAGAATGAATTTGACAGTCCGTTGACATGGAAATATGACGAAACTGACGTTCTTATTATTTGCGATGAAGTGAAGGTACCTTGGGAGAAGGTGTTTGTCATGGATGACGCAATTCTAGCTCGTGAAATCTATATAAAAACGCCGGGCCATTGTTATGGTAACCATCAATCCAATGTTAGATTTTGGGCCAAATTACAACTCATTCTCGGGCTTTGTTCAAAGGTAACTAAATCCACAGGTGCAGACCAGATACCCGCCGTTAGAGAGGCCATTGGGCGAATGGCAGCACAGGAAGCTGCTATTTCGGCTATGATCCATGGGCAAATTGAGGCTGCAGAAAATTGGCCAAAGGACTATATGACATTTAATCGCCGGATGATGTATGCAACGTTGGACTGGTGCACAGATAATCATTCGGCCTTAATTGATGAATTACGAACATTTTGTGGTGGTGGGGTATTCCAAATGCCTGGAAATGTTAGGGTTATGCATGATAAGAAGCTACGTAGTGATTTTGAGAAATATTTCCAAACCCCCCAGATGGATGCTCTAGATCGTATGAAATTATTTCGACTGGCTTGGGATTTTGTTGGTTCTGAATTTGCCGGACGTCAGCAACAATATGAAAAATTTTATGCAGGAGCATCTTTTATTATTCGCAATCATTCCCACCGGGAGGCGGATTGGACATATTTTGATGGTATCGTTGACGATTTTATGTCTAGTTACGATGTGCCGGAACCAAATTAATCCTGTAAATCAGATTTTTCATCTATTTTTTTTTAAAGTCTTTCCAATTTACTTTCACCTTAGTAACGTTGTAACCTTTTAGAAAGAGGGCATTTATATGGAGCGATCTTTTCACAAAGAAATTGAGCAACTTCGCCAGGGTGACAATGGAAAGTTCCAGGGGGAGGGCATACTTGCTGTGACCAAGGGTCTATTGCAGGCAGGTGTTGGTTATGTTGGAGGGTATCAAGGTGCTCCAGTATCTCATTTATTAGATGTGTTGGTTCAAGCTAAAGAATTGATGGGAGAACTTGGCGTTCATGTGGAAGCGAATTCTAGCGAGGCTTCGGCCGCAGCTATGCTTGGCGCGTCGATAAATTACCCTATCCGAGGAGCTGTGACGTGGAAGTCAGTTGTTGGGACCAACGTTGCCGCTGACGCGCTTTCTAATCTTGCAAGCCCTGGAGTAAAAGGTGGAGCGATGATTGTTTCTGGTGAAGATACAGGTGAAGGTGCCAGTATTATCCAAGAACGTACTCACGCATTTGCCATGAAATCGTCCATGTGGCTTTTAGACCCTCGCCCTAATCTCAACAGTATGGTTGAAATGGTAGAGAATGGATTCCAGTTGTCTGAGGCCACAAACACTCCCGTTATCTTAGGTTTACGTATTCGGGCCTGTCATATGCAGGGAGAATTCACAACCAAGAATAATAGAAAATCAATAATTAATACAATCGATAAAGCTGATAACCCTGCAATGTTTGACTATGATAAGTTGGCCCATCCACCAGCAACTTTTTCGCAGGAAAAGAAAAAATTCGAGGAGCGTCTTCCGGCTGCTGTGAAGTTTATCGATGACCGAGGTCTGAATGAATTTTTTGAAGGTCGCTTTAATAATCTGGGAATTATTTTGCAGGGTGGGTTATACAATACCTTAATAAATCGTTTGAGTGTTTTGGGACTTGGAGATCAATTTGGTAACACTGATATACCTCTAATGGTATTAAATGTGACCCACCCACTATCACCTAGCCAAATCACGAACTTTTGCAAAGGCAAGGACGCTGTTTTGGTTATGGAGGAAGGGCGACCTGAGTTCATCGAGCACCAAATTAACACCTTCCTTCGAAAAGCCGATATCCAGACTAAGGTTTTTGGTAAAAGTGTTTTTGCAGAAAGTACAGAGTATAATGCTGCGGCGGTTACTAAGGGTTTAGTAAATTTTTTAGGCGAAACGGAACATTTGGCGATCGATCTTGAGGTTTTGCGAAACAAAGCTGCGAAGCTTTCAAACGATATAGAATTTGGTCAGGAAACTCTTGATGTGAACTTACCCCCGCGACCGCCAGGATTTTGCACCGGTTGTCCAGAGCGTCCTGTATTTTCGGCGATTAAAATGTTGAAGGAAGAAATTGGCGATATACACATTGCAGCTGATATTGGTTGTCATGCATTTGCAACATATGCACCTTTTAGCATGGGAAACTCTATTTTAGGTTATGGTTTGGGATTAGCCAGCGCCCAGGCTGTCGGACCGATGCTTAAAAAACGTACGATCAGTATTATGGGTGATGGTGGGTTTTGGCATAACGGTCTTCAAACTGGAGTCTTATCAAACTTATTTAATGAGGGTGATGGTATTTTGGTCATTATGCAAAATGGCTATTCTTCTGCGACTGGGCAGCAGAATATTCCTTCGTCAATGGAGGCAGCCGATCCAATAACACAAACAAGCGAGATTGAAGGCACCTTAAAGGCTCTTGGTGTCAGCTGGTTAAGGACTGTGCGGACATATAGTGTTGGTCGTATGTTAGAAACGCTGCGTGAGGCGATGTCTACGGATGAAGTTGGTTTGAAGGTGATAATTGCTGATGGGGAATGTATGCTAGCTCGCCAGCGTCGTTTAAAAGGCGAAAATGCAGAAAAACTAAAACTAAAACAAAAAGTAATTACTCCACGTTTCGGTGTCGATGACGAAATTTGTACTGGTGACCATTCGTGTATTCGTTTATCTGGTTGTCCATCCTTGAGTATAAAAGACAATCCCGACCCTCTAAGGGATGAGCCTGTTACGGCAGTTATCGAAAGTTGCGTTGGATGCGGGCTTTGTGGCGAAATTGCTCATGCTGCGCAGCTTTGCCCTTCTTTTTATCAAGCCGAGCGAATTCAAAACCCAAAACCAATTAATAAATTATTAGCTGGAATCCGCGTTAGTATCATTGGCTGGTTATCCGGTTCAGCACGACCACAATGAATACACAGAGTGAAGTAAAATCAATTAAAATACTAATCTGTGCCATGGGTGGAGAGGGTGGTGGTGTGTTGATGAATTGGATTGTTAAGGCGGCTTGGGCTAAAGGTTACCCTGTGCAGGCGACCTCGGTACCAGGAGTAGCCCAAAGAACTGGGGCGACTACGTATTATATAGAAATGTTGCCCCAAAATTTGGCATCAAACTCACCTAAACCAATATTCGCCTTAATTCCAACTGCTGGTGAAGTTGATTTGTTAATAGCAACTGAAACAGCAGAGGCCGCCCGTGCAGCCAGCAATGGTTTTATAACCCCCGACAGGACACATTTAATTGCCTCAACTGCTCGAGCTTACTTGATGCCAGAAAAAATGGCGATGGCTGATGGCCGGATTGATGATGAACAATTGCGTATTATTTTGGAAAAGTCAGCACGTAATTGTGTTTTATTTGATGCGAATAAAGCGGCAAAAGAATCTGGTGCTATCGTTAATGCTGTTATGTTAGGTGCTATTGCAGCTACCGATTTGATTGGAATTGGACTTGAAGATTTTATACAGGCTATCAGGGCAGAGGGGAAAGCCGTGGAGACTAATATCGCTGGGTTGAATAAAGGTTACGCTCTAGCAGAAGGAGAATGCGAAACTACGGAAGATATTTTCAATACTAGCTCAAAACCCCAAATATTTTCAAATAATGAATTTCCTGAATCGGTACAACCTATTTTGCGGCATGCGATAAATAGACTTACGGATTACCAAAATAAGGCTTATGCCGATTTTTATCTATCTCGACTTGAACAGTTTAAAAAAAGTAATATTGATCTTCTACGGGTTGTTGCCAAACAATTGGCGCTCCGCATGACTTATGAGGATATTATTCGCGTTGCGCAAGCCAAAGTGCGTGCTGAACGTTTTGAGCGTATAAAAGGTGAGGCAAATACTACGTCGGATGATATATTGATGGTTACTGATTTTTTTAAGCCCGGAATAGCTGAGATCAGCGATATGCTTCCACCTATCTTAGGTAAAAAATTATTAGCTTGGGGAAAAAAACATGACAAGTTGGAAAATTTCGGTTTTGATATGGAGGTTAAAACAACATCAGTAACCGGATTTTTAAAACTTTGGTTATTAGCTACATTAAAATGGTGGCGGCCAAGATCATATCGTTGGAGAACTGAACAGGCTAGTATTAACGATTGGCTAAATATGATTATGTCGGCATCGCTACAAGATAATAAATTTGCAATCGAAATCGCAGAACTTTCTCGCTTGCTTAAAGGTTATGGTAGCACACATCGTCGTGGTATGAAAAATTTCACATCTGTTGTAGGCCAATTTATTAAACCTACTTTGAAGGAAAGCAAGGCTTCAGTTGATGCCGCAAAAAAACTACGTTGCATGCACGATGCTGCGAATAAGGATCCAGACGGCTTTGAGCTAGAGAAAATTCTTGCGAAATAATAACCAAAACAAACCATGGCTTATTATCCAAAAATTTATCCTACAGTAATTCATATGTTGGTTGAGGCTGCCCTTAAATTTGGCAGCAAACCGGCACTTATTTTCGAGGATCGTCGACTTACCTATACACAATATCTAAAATGTGTTTCTGGATTAGCTAGAGAACTTCAGGACATTGCTCACGTTCAATCTTTGAAAGGTGAACGGGTCGCTTTAATTTGTAGAAACTCTCTCGAGATGGCAGTTGGTTTGTTTGCAGCGCATGCGTCTGGGGGTCAGGTTGTGCCGATTAATCCAGATTATACATCGCGTGAGTTAGAGCACATATTAAATGATGCTAAGCCAGTTATTGCTCTTTATGACGAAGAGCTAAAATCAGTTGTTCAACCTTTGTTAAGGAAATTAAATATTCTTTATTTTCTTGAAGTTGGGGGCACGACAGGTAATTATTTTGATGGATGGAGAAATGATACAGAAATCACCCTACCTTCGATGCCTGAGCCAGATGATTATGCAACCCTCCAATATACTGGCGGCACAACAGGATTACCCAAAGGTGTCAATATTACACACAAACAAATAGCAATAAACCTTGCTCAGCGGGAAGCTAGTTGGCCAACCAGGGAAGGCGTGGAAAAAATTCTTTGCGTAATGCCGCTTTTCCACGTTTTTGCGTCTTCTATGGGCTTGCATTTGGCTGTTTATTCTAAAGGAGTGCTTAATATTTTGAGGCAATACCATCCTGAATCCGTCTTGGATACAATCAGTCAAGAACAAATCACATTGTTGCCGGTTGGTCCTACAATTTTTATTGGCTTGATGAGTTATCCGAATTTTAATTCCACCGATTTTTCGTCACTGAGTATTGCCTATTCAGGTTCTGCACCGTTGCCAGAAGAAATATTGCGGCGTTGGGAAGAGTTAACCAATTGTCGAATCTTGGAGGGTTATGGCCAGTCAGAGGCAGGTCCCGTAATTTCAGCAGTAGCTGAAGGATCTCCATTCATAACTGGCTCTGTTGGTAAGCCATTAATTGATACAGAGGTTCAAATAGTTGATGTAGAAACGGGTATCAAGGTGTTAGGAGCCGGTCATCGGGGGGAGATCCGTGTCCGAGGACCGCAAGTAATGTCTGGGTACCGAAATCGTCAGATTGAGACAGCTGAAGCTTTGCGAGATGGTTGGCTTTACACCGGAGATATTGGCGAACTCGATACTTTGGGAAATTTATATATTCGAGACCGTAAAAAGGACATGGTAATTGTCAGTGGTTATAATGTGTATCCTCGTGAAATTGATGAGGTATTATATCTCCATAGAGATATTTCCGATGCAGCAACGGTTGGTATTTTGGATGAGTATCGAGGTGAAGTAATTTGTGCTTGCGTAAAATTACGCGAGGGCGCGACTATAAGTTCGGAAGATCTGATGGCTTTTTGCGAAGAACATTTAGTCAGTTACAAAATACCTCAAAAAATTAAAATATTAAAAGAGGTACCTAAAACAACTGTTGGTAAAATAGATAAAAGTGCTGTGAAAAAACTCTTATCAATTTAAATTCTGCGTTTCAATCATTGAAAAAATTGTTTTGAAACCACCGGTATGTTGAATCCAAACCGTCTTTCAATTTAATAGCAGATTTCCAGTTTAAGGCGTCCATTTTTCTATTGTCTAATAGTTTGCGGGGAGAGCCATCTGGCTTTGTAGAATCAAAATTCAGTTTGCCAGTAAATCCGACAATATTGGTTATCATTTGAGCTAGCTCTTTAATTGTAATCTCTTTTCCCGTCCCAATATTGATATGACTGACGCCACTATAATTTTTGAGCAAATGTATCAACGCGTCGGCGCAATCATCAACATGTAGGAATTCTCTTTTGACCATTCCCGTACCCCAAACAGTTAAAGAGTTCTCTTGATTCATTGTTGCCAAATGTGTTCGATGCATTAAGGAGGGAATAACATGACCACTTTCAGGGTCAAAATTATCTCGAGGACCATATAGGTTGTTTGGTTGTGCGGATATGTAGTCGCAACCGTATTGCTTTCGATACGCTTCGCATATTTTGATACCCGCAATTTTTGCAATAGCGTAGCTTTCATTAGTGGGCTCTAGCGCTCCCGTTAACAATGCTTCTTCGGTTATTGGCTGAGATGTATTACGAGGATATATGCATGCAGAACCCAGAAATAAAAGTTTCTTTACTTTATTCAAATATGATGCGTGTATAATGTTACTCTCAATTATAATGTTATTATAGATGAATTCTGCTGGGTATGATGAGTTGGCTAGAATACCTCCGACCGTTGCAGCGGCCACAATGACAACATCTGGTTTTTTGTTTGAGACCCAATCATTTACATCTTTCTGGTTCCTTAAATCAAGTTCGCTTCGAATGGGAGCTAAAATCTTACAATGTTCAGACTCTAACCTTCGGATGGTTGCGCTTCCTACCATACCATTTGCTCCTGCGACCCAAACAGTTTTGTTTTTTAGATCAAAAGGTTTAGTTAGTAATCCTTCTAATTCGGAAGATAAATTATTGGCCATTAATCCTAACCACCAAGCTAACGAAGAATTTGAGAAACAATCTTTTTACTTGCATCACCAGTTCCAAATGGATTACGTGCCCCTGACATCATTTCATAATATTTCTTATCTTCGAGCAGATAATTTGCTTGCTCAATTATTTTGCTCTTATCAGTACCGACGAGCTTGACTGTTCCTGCTTCCACGGCTTCCGGTCGTTCGGTTATTTTACGCATCACCAAAACGGGTTTACCAAGCGACGGAGCTTCTTCTTGAATTCCCCCGGAATCAGTGATGATAAAATGAGATTCTTTCATTAGGTAAACAAACGGCAGATATTCAAGTGGTTTTATGAGTTGGATGTTTTTATTGTGGTTTAAAGTCCTGTTTACTGGTTTTTGGACGTTTGGGTTTAGATGGACCGGATATATAATTTGAACGTCATCTCTCTCTGCTAATTTTGCAAGAGCTGTGCAGATTTGTTCAAATCCATCTCCGAAATTCTCTCTACGATGACCTGTTACCAGAATTAATTTTTTGCCCTTAACTAGTTCCGGTAAATTATTTTTTGCTTGTTCCAAAATTTGGGTTTCGTTTTTTAGTCGTTCGGAAATATTTAATAATGCATCAATTACAGTGTTGCCGGTCACGAAGATACTAGATTCTTTCGCACCAGAATCTAAAAGATTTTTTTTTGCTGATTCGGTAGGGGCAAAATGTAGATCGCAGATCGTATCAGTTAGCCGTCGGTTCATTTCTTCTGGCCAAGGAGCATAAATATCACCTGTACGAAGACCTGCCTCTACATGCCCAACTGGAATTTTTTGATAAAAAGCCGAAAGTGCTGCAGCAAAACTGGTTGTTGTATCACCATGGACCAAGATCCTATCCGGTTGGCTCTCACTTATAATTTGGGATAAACCCTCAAGCACTGCCTTTGTAATATCTGTTAATCCCTGATTACGGGTCATAATATCGAGATCGTAGTCCGGTTTGATGGAAAACAGATTCAGAACTTGATCGAGCATTTCTCTATGTTGAGCCGTAACACAAACTATAGATTCAATATCTTTTTCAAGCTGGAGTGCTGTAATGACAGGTGCCATCTTGATTGCTTCTGGGCGTGTTCCAAAAATTGATAAAATTTTCAATATCTTATACCGAGTAGAGGGTGTATGTACGGTTCTTCAATTCATAACCTTTTTATTACGAATATCTGAAATAATTTTTCTAAATGTTTTCAGCTCAATAGCGCCTGGGATAATATTATTTCCTATAATGAAACCAGGTGTACCCGTGATATTCAACTTCTGCGCTAGCCTGCGATTTTCTGCAATTGTCTTTTTTAGTATCTTTGATGACATATCTTTCTTTAGTTGAGCTAAATCGAGGCCATTATTTCTTGCAATACGCAAAATCCGCTTTTCGGACAAGCGACCTTTTAAAGTCATAAATTCACCATGAATGTCAATATATTTTGTCTTATCTTGTTGCCAAGTAGCTAAAGCTGCGCGAGCAGCGAACTCTGACTGAGGTGATAATATGGGAAGTTCTTTAAAAATAACGTAAATATTTTTGTCTTCACGTAATAACTGTTTTAAAGTTTTAAAGACTCTTTTACAGTAACCGCAGCTGTAATCAAGAAATTCAACTATCGTGACATCACCTTTTGGATTGCCAATTGTAGGCGATGCCGGATCATTAAATATAAGTTCTTTATATATACCCAAGTTTTTTAAACTTTGTTCTTTTGCCTCATTTTCTTGCTGCTCGCGCATGTTGTTGACAGACTCTAAAATAACTCTGGGATTCTCTCGTAAGAATTTTTCAATCATTTCGTTCACTTGTTTTCGCTGCAGAATGCTGAGGGATGAGCCGTTTGATTTGTTATTAATTATTTGGGTATGGGCTAATTTTGGCAGATTTATTGAGACCAAAAGCACTGCTGAGAAGATGAAGATTATTATATTATAGAATGGGGTATTCATTTAACTATACCTTGGTTTTTAAATTATATTATTTTTACAAGAAACGTTGGTGCTAATGCACGCAGTTTCATAAAACTATTAAATATTTTACTGTAATTGAATAGGATTCCCATAAAATAGTTATGTAGTTATGTAGTTATGTAGTTATGTTGTTATGTAGTTATTTAGGAGAAACTATGAGTGGTTATAAAAATTTAATATTAGCATAGCATGCCCTTCAATTAGTAATAATTCTACGTTGAAGGCGTGCATGGTTATCTTTGGTTTTATTTCATTTTGGGTTTTCGCGAGCGACAGCAATAATGTCTTCGGCTTGCAGCCAGCTTTGCGTTCCGATTTTGGAATGTTTTTTTGCCCGCTCGGCAATTTTGATTGCTTCAGTGTTGCGGCCTAATAAGACAGCTTCTTCAGCTAGAGCACGAAGGCTATCACCCTTTTTACCCAAGCGGCCATAGGCAATACTGAGTTGTCGCCAAATATTGGGTCGGGTGGCATCTTTATTGATTGCGTATGATAGATTTTTGACAGCGAGTTTGAGTAAATTATGTTCATTTTTTTCGATTTGTGCACGAGCTAATTGGAAACGTAACAAAGGTGATTCCGGCATTAGGTTAGCAGCAGTCTGATAAGATTCCAAGGCCGGATTTATTTTGCCATTCTCAAAATAGAATTGACCTTTTAACTCATGGAAATATGGGTCATTTGGCATTTTAGCAATCAATTTGTCGATCAGTTCAATGGCTTTTTGCATATTAGGTTTGCGGAAATAAGCAATTGATCTCGCATAAATGCCCGCTAAAGATTTATCTTTTTCGGGGAATTGTCTTAAAGTTCGAGAAAATGTCTGCGTGAAGCCTACTAATTTTGCTTTGATACGTTTATGTGATTTCATGTATTTTAATGTTATAGGCTTTTTAGTAAATGGTGATTTTTCCAGGTGGCGCCGTATTGTGGATAACCTATTTCGACTTAAAGGGTGTGTCCGGATGTAGGGGTCTTGGTTTCGAGAGCTTAACAATTCTTGGTCTTCCAATTTTTCCATGAATTCTAGCAGACCAACTGAGGATTGTTTTGTTTGTTCCAAGAGCCTCAGGGCTGTTTGATCTGCGGCTGATTCTTGGGTCCTGCTGAAGCTTAAATAATTTTTTGCTCCAATATTAGAACCTAATTGGATAGCAGCTTTTCCTGCGTCTGGGTGTCCCGCAATTATCGCAGCCCCACCCAATAAAACGCCTAATATAGAGGTTGCTGAAATATCCTTTCTTGCTTTTGTTCCTTTAATTAGATGCCCACCCGATATGTGACCGATCTCATGAGCCAAAACACCAATTATTTGACTGGCGTTATTGCTTTGTAGGATAAGTCCACTATTGACGAATATTTGCTGGCCTCCAGCAACAAAAGCATTCAATGTGTTGTCTTTTACGATATGAATACGTATGGATGACGGTTCTAGGCCCGCGGCTATAAGGAGTGGTTTACTATAACTGCGGATTGTGTTTTCAATTTCGGTATCCCGGATCAGAGAAATGTTCTTTGCTAGTAGCGGAGTTAGTAGAAACGTCGAACTGGTCAGAATTAAGGTGGTCATATATAAAACGATTTGGTATACGCGATTTTTCAAGGTCTCAATCCCAGAATAATGAAATGGATTCTGATCAATGCTGTTATCAAGGTAGTTTGTATAAAGGGTCTCGTCAAATTACAGGTGATTAAATAGTTATGCTATATAGAAAAATTAGATGTTTTGGGATAATCTTTAGCTTAAGTTTATTTATTACTTCTTGTGGCTCTAAGGAGCCCCGTGAAATTGGTCAGGAAGGTTACGTTAAAGGATTTACAGGTGGTGTCGTTGCTGATGAGCCACGAGCTGCATTAGAGGGTCAGAAAATTTTGTCGGCGGGAGGTAGTGCGGCGGACGCGGCTACAGCTGTTTATTTTACCTTGGCAGTTACTTTGCCATCTAGGGCAAGCCTTGGGGGAGGAGGTGTTTGCATGGTGCTTGACCATAAAACGCAAAAAATCTTGGCTCTAGATTTTCTGAGTCGAGTGCCTGCTGATATTCCAGCGAATGCATCACGACCTAGTGCCGTACCAGGCAACCCGCTCGGGATTTTTGCCCTTCATAACCGTTTTGGCCGTTTCCAATGGGAAAGTTTAGTTGTGATTGGGGAAAAATTAGCGCGTCATGGTACTCAGGCTTCAAGAGTTCTTATTAACGATTTGAGACCGGTAGCTGCGGCACTTATTGACAATTTTGAGAGCCGGAAGGTATTTTCTAGGGGTGATGGAAATTTGATTTCTGAGGGTAGTTTTGTTCGTCAACTTAATTTAGCGGCGACGCTTTCTAGCCTCCGACAAAAGGGGCCCGCAGAATTTTATCGAGGAAATTTTGCCCGGCGTTTGGTTGAAGGAGTAAGGCAGGTTGGTGGATCTTTGTCTTTAAATGACTTGATAGCGTTTAAACCAAAATGGAGAAAACCGCTTTCCAGAAAACTTGGATATCATGAAATTAATTTTATGCCACCACCAGCATCTGGCGGCCTGCTTTCTGCTCAGATGTTCGGTATGCTAGAAAAAAAAGATTTGTTTGAAGATGCCTCGGTAGATGAAAAATACCATGTTTTGGCAGAGACGGCTCTGCGTTCGTTCAGCGATCGAGAACGTTGGTTGGATGATGATTTTTCAGTGGTTAATGTCCCACGGGATCTAATTTCGGATGATCATCTAGAGAAACTAATAAGCAATTATCATAAGGATCGTCATTTATCTCCACGTGGTTTTATGCCAGTTCCTAAACAGCGAGCTGAGAATTCTTCTGCAACCAGCTTTATTGTTGTTGACCGAGAAGGTTCAGCAGTATCTTGTTCATTAACGATGAACAATAACTTTGGTACCGGTCGAATGGCCAAAGGAACCGGCATTATGCTTGCTGCTGCGCCTACTGATCGCGCTAAAGGACCTACCGCTCTAGGCCCTATTATTGTCTATAACAATAATTCAAAAAATCTATTTTTCGCTGGCGCGGCCTCTGGTGGTATCGCTGCTCCGACGGCTTTAATTAACGTAATTGCTCGTACAATGATAGATAAAAGAAATCTCAACCAAGCTGTATCTGAACCGCGCGTCCACCATAGTGGTATGCCAGATATTACCTTTTATGAACCGCATTTGGCTCAGAAAACTAAATCCTACCTTATACAACGTGGGCATAATGTAGCGGCAACCCCAGTTTTGGGGATTGTCAATGCTGTTTTTTGTTCGGGTGGTTTGCCAAGAGAACCAGAAACTTGCTCAACTATAACTGATCCGCGCGGTCATGGGTTGGCAACGAACTCGAGTAAATAAATGTGGCTTTAAAAATAGCAAATCGGAGCGATATTTCACCTTTTATTGTTATGGATGTAATGAGGTCAGCAAACACTCGTGAGGCAAGCGGGAAGGATGTTCTGCATTTAGAAGTTGGGCAGCCTAGCACTCCGGCACCTAAGCCCGTCATTAAGGCTGCAAAACGAGCACTGGAAGGAAAATTATTAGGCTATACAGATGCGTTGGGGATGCCTCTTTTAAGAAAGCGTTTATCGGATTATTATAAAGCTCAATATAATCTTAAAATTTCTAGTGATCGGATTATAGTTACCACGGGTTCTTCGGGCGCGTTTATACTAGGTTTCTTGGCAGTATTTGAGCATGGAGATAAAGTGGGCATAACAAGCCCTGGTTATCCCGCTTATAAGAATATTTTGCAGGCATTAGGTGTAGAGATAATAGAAATACCAGTTCATGCGGATACAGGTTTTCATCCGAACGTGAAGATTTTAAACGAGTTAGAAGTAACTCTGGATGGATTAATTATTGCTAGTCCGTCTAATCCAACCGGTAGTATGTTATCTGATTTTTCGTTCAGAGAAATCTGCGATTGGTGCAGGGCTCAAGAGGTTCGGTTGATTTCTGATGAGATTTATCATGGTATTACTTTTGAACGTAAAGCAAATTCGGCACTCAGCCATCTCGAAGATGTGGTTGTTGTCAACAGCTTTTCCAAATATTTTTCAATGACGGGTTGGCGATTAGGTTGGATGGTTGTTCCAGAAAATTTGATCAGGACGATAGAGTGTTTAGCTCAAAACTTTTTTATATCCCCACCAACATTATCGCAATTTGCGGCTCTATCAATATTTGATTGTTTTGATGAGTTAGATGTAAATGTAAAAAGATATGCGCAAAATAGAAATATTTTATCAACAGAGCTACCAAAGGCTGGATTCAAGAAGCTAGCCCCATCAGACGGTGCTTTTTACCTATATGCCGACGTTTCATCTCTTACCAGTGATAGTGAGGCGTTTTGTTCAAGCATTTTGGCTGAAACGGGCGTAGCTATTACGCCAGGAACTGATTTTGATACCCGGCGCGGTAAGAATTTTGTCCGATTCTCATATGCTGGAGAGCCTACAGATATGATTGAAGCATCTAAGAGACTTAGAGCCTTTTCTTTTTAGAACTAATTGCCGGTAATTTTATTCCACCATCCACCACGTCCTTCACTGGCTTTGTCGCTTTTTGTTTCCCCTACAATGGTTACATTGGGATTATAAGTTTTTTCGGTTTTAATCTCTGGTTCTAGTTCTTTATCTGGTGTGACAACTCGTTTGTTCTTTATTTTTGTTTCTGGTTTTTTTATATCCACTGGAGCCGGGTTGTTTTTTTCTGACTCAGCTAAAAGATCTTTCGGTTTATTTTTGTTCGGTGAGTCAGAATTCCTGCGTCGGACTCGTCGGCGTCTGGGTTTGTCTTTAGGTTTTTCCTCAATAGTTATTTCTGTTTCCTTTGAGTCTAAAGAGGGTAATTTATCTAGTTGAGCTAAATCTATGTTTGGTGACGTGTCAGATGCGCCATTACCATCCTCATGGCTTTTAGCTGTCGTTTGTTTTTCGTTTGTTGATT
Organism: uncultured Rhodospirillaceae bacterium; assembly: GCA_964639965.1. Taxonomy (GTDB): domain Bacteria; phylum Pseudomonadota; class Alphaproteobacteria; order Rhodospirillales; family UBA2165; genus TMED23. The sequence goes on along the minus strand of CAZXGI010000028.1, from coordinate 11,418 downwards.
CTTCCCCGATTTTATTTTTGGTGTTAACAATCCGTCGACCTCTTCGACGGCGCAATGGTTTTTTTGTTGCATCAACATCAGAAATATTTTCAGCCTCTAGTTTTTCCTCTGGAATCTGATTAGATTCAGCACCAATTGTTTTTCGAGGTCGACGACGGCGTTTTGTATTTGTTTTTTCTCTGGAAGTATTTTCATTTGTGCTTGTTTTAGATTGATTTGAACGTTTTAAAGAGGGTTTAGACTTATTCTTAGAATTGGTTTTAGAACTTGTTTGAGGTGGTTGTTGGGTAACGTTTTGATTAATAGTAAAAGCTGGCGGAATTAAACTATCATCTTCAAGGATGATAATTTTGAAATTAAATTTCTGCTCAATTTCAGCGATGGCTTCTCGTTTGTGATTGAGAACATAAAGTGCTACCTGAGAATGGACTACAATTTCCATTTTATTAGACCGCTGACGCGCTCCTTCTTCTTCCATTCCTCGCAATACATGCAACGCCGTTGATTCGATCGAACGCCGATTTCCTGAGCCACCACAATGTGGGCAAACCTCTGTCATGGTCTCTGTGATGCTTGGGCGTAGACGTTGACGGGATAATTCAAGAAGACCGAATGGAGAAATACGTCCAATCTGGATTCGAGCACGATCTTTGCGCATAGATTCTTTGAGTTTACGTTCGACAACAATTTGGTTGCGGTGGTTTTCCATATCTATGAAATCGATGACAATAAGGCCTGCTAGATCTCTTAAACGCACTTGCCGGGCAACCTCCGTTGCAGCTTCAATATTGGTTCTGACGGCAGTCTCCTCGATATTACGGCCACGTGTTGCCCGCCCTGAGTTGACATCTACAGCAATTAGGGCTTCCGTAATATCAATTACAATATAGCCTCCCGATTTTAACTGAACTTGGCGACTATTCATCGTATCCAGCTGGTTCTCAATGTGAAATTTATGGAACAGGGGTGTAACTATATCTTTATATGGTTGTACTTTCTTTGCGTGGCTCGGCACTAGCATTTTCATGAGATCTTTTGCCTGCCGATAACTGTCTTCACCTTCTACGATCACTTCTGATATATCTTTTCTATAATGATCACGCACAGCTCGTTTTATAATGCTTGCCTCTTCATGGATTAAGGCCGGAGCGGTTGATTTTAATGTCAAATCACGAATCCCTGACCAAAGTTTAATTAGATATTCATAATCACGCTTAATTTCTGCTTTGGTTCGATCGGCGCCGGCTGTTCTGACAATTACGGCCATTCCTTGTGGGAAATTAAATTCAGATATAATTTCTTTAAGGCGCTTTCGATCACTGCCATTAGAAATTTTTCGGGATATGCCGCCACCTTTGCCCGTATTCGGCATTAGCACGCAATAGCGGCCTGCAAGTGAAATATATGTTGTTAATGCGGCCCCTTTGTTTCCACGTTCTTCTTTACCGACCTGAATTAACAGAACTTGGCGGCGTTTTATAACTTCTTGAATCTTGTAACGCTTAGCCGGAAAAAAGCTGCGGCGAGTGGTTACTTCATCAATATCGTCTCCACCAACGGTTTCAACGATTTTCCCGTTATTATTTTGCTCAAAATTATCTTGATCTTCAATTTCATCATCCAGTTCGTGGTTTTCTGAAACAGCGCTTTCTTCAGCTAGAAGCTTAGCGCGGTCGGCTACAGGAATTTGATAATAATCGGGATGGATTTCACTGAATGCCAGGAAACCATGACGGTTACCACCGTAGTCAACAAACGCTGCTTGAAGGGAAGGTTCAACTCTGGTTACTTTTGCCAGATAGATATTGCCCTTTATTTGCTGCCGGGTTGTGGATTCTATATCAAGTTCTTCTAGTGTATTTCCGTCTAGTATTGCCACCCGAACTTCCTCCGGGTGAGCGGCATCGATTAACATTTTTTTGGTAGTCATTAAATTTTAAACTCCGTATATACAAAACGATATTAACAATTAAAGCACTTGCATTTTGTACGGTTTTTTGTGTAAAGCTTGCGGGGCCATCGAAAACAGGATTCATTGTAGGTATTTTTCTCAACAAAATAAAAAACTGCAATAAATTTATATTATTTGTACGGGCCGCTCTCACAAACATGGAAAATTCCAATTCGTTTATTTTTAAGTGTTTTTAGTCAATTAACATTCGTTCTTTTAAATCAACCCCTTATTTGGTTGGCTTATGTTAATAACTTGATTTGTCTTTTACACTTTAATCTAGCTGTTAGCATAGCGGTACGGATTTGATTCGACAATCACATTTAAATTATTTTTGAAAGAGCTTTTTCCAATAAAATAAAATATTTCGTGGTAGAATTTCTATTTTAGTTCGTGTTAAATCTATGGCAAAATCTAAGAGATTTTAGTGTCGATAGGTTTTCTATGTAAGCTTTTTGGTCTAGGTATTGTTTTGTTTGCTAAATCACATATATACTTTCTAATCCCGGCGTCTATTATTATATGTATTTTGATTTTAATTCCAACTTTGCCTTTAAAAGCGGCCGAGCCTATTGCAACTAATATCAGAGTGGGAACTCATTCTGACAAGACGCGTTTTGTAATAGACCTTTCTGATAAAATAAAGTTCCGGATTTTTGCTTTGTCTGATCCTTATCGGATCGTTATTGACCTTCCAGAGATTTCTTGGCGTTTGCCCGTTGATGTTATAAAGCGCAACCTTGGAGGAAAAAAAACTCTAATAAGTAATTTCCGCTATGGTTATTTTCGAACAGGGCTTTCGCGCATAGTACTTGATATTAAAGAACCTATAAGAGTTAAATCTTCTTTCATAATTACCCCTACAAAAGGTAAGAAGTACAGGTTGGTTATTGATCTGGTTAAAACCACACGCAAGATATTTTTGGCCGCAATGCGAAAATCAAAAATAAAAGAAAGAAACAAAAAAAGTAAGCTTAGGCGCGTGGAAAATTCAAGAAATAATTTGCTTTCCAGGGTGCCTAATCCAGAAAAACGAGCGAAATTAGAAAAATCTAACATTCAAGGGGTTCAAGCCAATAAGAAACCTGTTATTGTCATTGATCCGGGCCATGGTGGAATAGATCCGGGATCAACAAGTGGGCGTGTCTTTGAAAAATACATCACTCTGGAAGTTGCAAAAGTAATAGAGTCTCATTTGAAAACCCTGGGGAGGTATAAAGTTTTTCTCACTCGTAGAAATGATAAGTTTATAAGGCTTAGAAAACGTATTTCTATTGCAAAGCTGCGGGGAGCTAACCTTTTCATTTCGCTTCATGCTGACGCGATAAAGAATAAACGTGTCAGAGGATTCTCAATCTATACTCTCTCTGAGAAAGCATCTGACAAGGAAGCGGCTGATTTGGCAAGAAAAGAGAATAAGGCTGATGTTATTGCAGGTGTGGATCTATCGGCAGAATCTCCTGTGGTAAGTGATATACTTATCGATTTGCGTCAGCGTAATACAATGAATGAGTCTTCTAAATTTGCAGTTGGATTGGTGAGACATATCCGAAAAGTAACTAAATCGCTTTCTAATGCTCATCGCTTTGCTGGATTTGCCGTTCTTAAATCGCCCGATATCCCATCAGTGTTGATCGAAATGGGTTTTTTATCCAACCGAGCTGACGAAAAAGCTCTCCTCAACCCAAGATATAGGGCAAATCTTGCTCGATCTATTGGTAAGGCTGTTGATGAATATTTTCTGCGTTATTAATTGAGGATTTAATATTCACCGATTTGGGGCTTGCGATTTGCCTTAAACTGGACATATTATTCTGATAATTCCGATTATAGAGATTGAAAAATAGGCTCTAGTTTAGATGTTTCGGAAATTTGCTGTCATTTTATGTATAACGATATTTGTTATCCTAGCGGGAGTAGGCGGGGCGGGATATGTATTTTATAAGTTTGGTCGTGGTTTACCCGATTACAAACAATTGGCAGATTACGAGCCGCCGGTAACGACCAGAGTACACGCAGGCAATGGACGTTTGCTAGCGGAATATGCTGAGCAGAAGCGTGTTTTTGTTCCGCAAAATTCCATGCCTCGTCTTCTTGTTCAAGCATTCCTATCAGCTGAAGATAAGAATTTTTTTGATCATGCCGGCGTTGATTTTATGAGCATTGCACGTGCAATTGTCTCTAATATTAAGAACATTCTATCTGGGCGCAGACTAGTTGGAGCTTCTACAATAACACAGCAGGTAGCTAAGAATTTTCTGCTAACATCTGATGTTACTATTGAACGTAAAATAAAAGAAGCTATTTTGGCGGTCCGAATAGAGCGGGCGCTAGAAAAAGATCGAATTCTTGAACTTTATTTAAATGAGATTTATTTAGGCTTTGGTTCTTATGGTGTAGCAGCTGCTGCGCTTAATTATTTTAACAAATCTTTAGATGATTTAAACTTAGCTGAAGCGGCGTTTCTAGCAGCATTGCCGAAAGCTCCTAATAACTATAACCCATTTAATTATCCGAAAGCCGCCCGTGATCGACGTAATTGGGTGATTAGGCGGATGTTCGAAGATCGAGCGATATCACGTGAAGACGCTGAAATTGCAATGGCGAAGCCATTAATTACGCGCAAGCGTCAAGAAGCTGAACTTGTTACCGCAGAATATTTTGCGGAGGAAGTTCGGCGACAATTGGCGAAACGATATGGTGAGAAAGGTCTTTATCAAGATGGATTGGTCGTTCGGACAACACTTGACCCAAAATATCAACGTATTGCGGATAAATCTTTGCGTAATGGATTGTTGGCGTATGATCGCCGGCATGGTTGGCGTGGACCGCTTGGTCATATTAAAACACCTGAAGATTGGTTAAGTGCATTATCAAAGTTCCCTCTCCCCAAGGGTTTAGGTGTTTGGAGGCTAGCCGTCGTTAAGGAAGTTCTTTCTAGCGGTGCAAAAATCGTAATTGATGATGGAAGCTTTGGAGTAATTCCTCTAGCCGAGGTAAAATGGGCCAGGTCTTGGATGAAAGGTCAGCTCTTGGGCCCCATCGTGAAGACTGTTGCCGATGTTTTACATGTGGGTGATGTAATTGCCGTGGAACAAGCACTTTTTGCAAAGGATGGGTCATCTTATCCAGATGGAATATATCACTTGCGTCAAATTCCAGAGATTGATGGCGGGGTTGTGGCAATGGACCCTCACACTGGTCGTATTTTAGCAATGTCTGGGGGTTTTTCATACAAACGAAGTCAGTTTAACCGTGTCATCCAAGCACGACGCCAACCAGGTTCAGCATTCAAGCCTTTTGTATATCTAGCGGCACTAGATAAAGGTTTTACGCCGTCAACATTGATACTGGATGCTCCATTCGTGATCGATCAAGGTCCTGGGCAGGCTAAGTGGCGGCCAGCAAATTACACGAAAAAATTTTATGGTCCGAGTACTATGCGCCTCGGTATAGAAAAATCGCGTAACCTAATGACTGTTCGATTGGCCCAAACCATTGGGATAGAAAAAATTGCAGATTATGCTCAGCGATTTGGTATAGTTGACAAATTGCCATATCAATTATCTATGTCGCTCGGGGCTGGAGAGACAACATTACTAAAATTAACTACTGCCTATGCGATGTTAGTGAATGGCGGTAAACTTATTGGGCCTACGTTAATAGATAGAATTCAAAACCGCCATGGGAAAACCGTATTTAAACACGATCCTAGGAATTGTGATAAATGTCGTTCATCTGTTTGGCGGCAACAAATCGTGCCAGTAATTCCGGATCATAGACGGCAAGTAGCGGATCCAGCAAGTACCTATCAAATGGTTTCGATGTTAGAGGGTGTCGTTCAGAGGGGAACTGGGCGTCGAATAAGAAACCTAGGGAAACCATTAGCTGGCAAAACTGGGACTACTAATAAGGCTTTAGATACCTGGTTTGTAGGATTTTCACCTGATTTGACGGTTGGAGTTTACGTCGGTTTTGATGCTCCGCGTTCGCTTGGCAAGCGTGAGCAGGGTGCAAGTGTTTCCGCCCCGATATTCAAAGAATTTATGAAAAAAGCACTATTTAACAAGCCTTCAATTCCCTTTCGAATTCCACCTGGTATTCGCTTAGTACGTGTAAATGCTGGAACGGGAAGATTGGCTCAACCCGGAGACCGGCGTATTATACTGGAAGCTTTTAAACCTGGCACGGTTCCTAAAGGCCAAACACCTATTCTCGATGGATCTGCAGACACCTCAAAGTCAGGACCGGCAGTTGGGATAGGCGGTCTTTATTGAGCTAATCTATATTATAAAATTCAGGGTTAGTATTTTTATAAAATGGTTGGTTTATTTTTTTACTTCAGGCCTTGTGGATATTTCATGAACCAGTTAAGAATTAGCTTATATCTGCACCCTGGAAAGTATTTCTTATGCGCGTAGAAATCGAAAACCAAATTCATGAAATTGGGCAGTCATTAAAACTGCTAAGGGGGCGCCTTTGACTATGATAACGCTATTAGGCGTATAGATGAATTAAATTCTTTGATTGAAGACCCAAATTTTTGGGATACCCCGATTAAGGCAAAAGGTCTTATGCGCGAGCATACAAAACTTGGGGAAGGGGTAAGGGCGGTAGATGAAATTACTAATAATCTGAACGAGAATGTTGAACTTCTCGAGCTTGGTATAGCCGAAGAAGATGTTGATATTATCCAAGAGGCCGAACAAGCGATCCATAAGTTAGGTAAAAAAGTTGAACGAGCGCGTGTTCAGGCACTACTTTCAGGGGAAGCAGATGGGAATGATTGCTATGTAGAGATTCATCCCGGTGCGGGGGGTACCGAAGCGCAAGATTGGGCTGGAATGATGCTTAGAATGTATAGCCGTTGGGCTGATAAACGTGGTTATGAGCTCGAGTGGCTTGAACAAATTTCTGGCGATGAAGCTGGGGTAAAGTCAGTGACTTTTCGTGTAAATGGAACTGACGCTTATGGTTGGCTAAAAACTGAGAGCGGAGTTCATCGTTTGGTAAGGATATCACCGTTTGATTCTAGTTCGCGACGTCATACAAGTTTTGCTTCTGTTTGGGTTTATCCTGTGATTGATGAAAATATTGTAGTTGAGTTTGAGGAAAAAGATCTGCGCATTGATACTTATAGAGCTTCTGGGGCCGGAGGGCAGCATATTAATAAAACTGACTCAGCTATCAGAATCACTCACATACCTACGGGCATTGTTGTTCAGTGCCAAAATGATAGGTCGCAGCATCGTAACCGTGCGGCAGCATATGAAATGTTAAGGGCGCGTTTATATGAATTGGAGTTGCAAAAGCGGGAAGATGCAGCCCAAGCAGAACACGAATCGAAAACCGATATTGGTTGGGGACATCAAATACGATCCTATGTCCTGCAGCCGTACCAAATGATAAAAGACCTGAGAACTGAGGTGGAGACTTCAAATACGCAGGAGGTTCTGGATGGAGACCTCGATATGTTTATAATAGCAGCGCTCGCGGCACGTGCTTAGCTAATTTGGTCTGTAATCAATTTCCAGGTTTGTAAAAAGATGCATAAATTTCTTATTATAAGTTAACTGTGGTGGCTAATATTCTAAGATGAGCAGAAATGGTGGGTTGTCTAAGAAATTATCATTTAAAAAATGTAAGTGGAGATAAATAATTGTTCAAGCGGATATTCCGCAGTTTTGTTCAACTAGTTGGTGTTGTGGGAATTGGATTTGCTGTATTGGCAGGTATCCTGTTTTGGCGTCTTGCTACAGGTCCGATTTCGCTCTCGTTCCTTAATTCTTATTTTGAGGACGCATTCAATGTTAGCGATAATAACTTTCAGCTTAAACTTCAAGATACAGTCTTGACTTGGATTGGAAAAGATCAAAATCTTGGGATTAAATTACAAAACATTAAAGCTCTCGCACCAGATGGAAAAATAATTGCCAAAATTCCAGAGCTAGCGATCACTTTAAGTGGTGCGGCATTGCTAAAAGGTCAATTGGCTCCTAGGAGCATAATAATATTTGGACCTAGTCTTAATATTGTTCGGACAGAATCTGGAAAATTAGAATTGGGTATCACTCAGTTTATGAGTACAAGTGGCGACGCAGAGTCAAAAAATCAAGATTTAGTTGCTAGAATTATTGAAGAACTATTTTCGCCAATGGATAAGAGCCAACCTTTGGGTTATTTGCGGCGTATAGATATTGTCAATCTCGATGTTGCTATTGATGATCGTAAGCTCGATGTGAAATGGAGGGCTCCTAAGACCATTATGAGCCTAATCAGAAAGGAAGATATTGTTTCTGTATCCGCTGAACTAGCTTTAAAACCGATTAATACACTGATTGAAGAATTAGCGGTTATCAATTTGAAGGGTAATTATGATCTTGAAAAAAACGAGGTTAGGTTAACAGTTGGGTTTTCTGATCTCAACCCGGTTGTCTTTGCCCCAATTTCCCGAAAATTTGAAGTTTTAAAAAGCTTTGATCTACCTCTTAGTGGGAATGTAGATCTCGTCATTCTAAGCGATGGAAATATAGAGAGCTTCGAGTTTAATCTGTCAGGTGGTCAGGGTCGGATTGCGATTTTAGAACCAGTTCAGGTTAACGCTAATGTGAAGGGAATCGAATTTCTGGGGAAATATCGCAAAGAATTGGAGCGACTGAAGATTGAGAAACTGACACTAGATTTGGGCAAAGACGGGGTATTTACATTGCCAAGTCCAATTGACCAAAAATTTGAAGCTCAGCGGGTATCCTTGATGGGAGATTTTGATTTTAGTTTTGCCCGATTTACGCTCCGAGAAATAAATCTTTTCACTAAAGATTTGACCGTGAACGGATCGGTAATGCTCCAAGATTCTATTAATGGGATTTCTTTCGAATTTGATGGAAAAGTCAATGATGTTTCTATCCGTCAGATATTATCGGTCTGGCCGAGAGGGTCGACTGAGATAGCCCGAGAGTGGGTGGCCAAGAATGTAGATACCGGGTTTATCCCGTCTGCCAGGGTTAAATTAAAAGGTATTTATAATAAAAAAAGAGGTTTTGAGATTGCTAAGATTCTAGGTACGCTGGATTACCAAAATATGACTGTTAATTATTTTTCTCCTCTGCCGCGGGCAACGGACGGAAAAGGGAAAATCAAATTTAACCATAAACGCCTTGATATTGAGATAAAGCATGGTAACTCAGATGGTTTGTTGATTCGCAATGGTCATATAATTATTACTGGCCTTGATAAAATTGATCAATATATGGATGTATATCTCGAAGTTGATGGGGCAATGGATTCGGCAATTAAACTTGCTAATACCAAACCATTTGAAATCGTGAATTTAGTAGGATTTAACACGAATCGTGTTTCTGGAAGCCTGAGTTCAAAAATAAAACTCAATTTTTTGTTAGAAAAAGATATAACGCTGGATAAAGTACGAATGTCTAGTGAAGCAGTCTTAAAGAACATTCATATTCCAAAAGTCGCGCTCAATATGGATTTAACAAATGGGGATCTTATCTTTAATGCGGATAATAAGGGGATGATGATCAAAGGGTCCGGGCAAATTGCAGGTGTTGGAGCCAAATTTGAATGGCATAAAGATTTCAATAAAGAAAGTCGCAACAGCCATAGATATCGGATTATGTCGAAATTTGACGACAAAAGCTGGCGTGAAAAGCTTAAATTAAACTTTCCACCTTTTAATAAGACTTACATTAATGGTGTTATGGGCGTTGATATAACAGCCAACGTGGGTGAAGACGGTTCCGGAGAGCTCAAGGCAGAACTCGACCTTAATGATGCTTTAATTACGCTTCCGAGAATGGGTTGGTATAAACCAGGTAGAGTGGCTGCTTTTGCATCTGTTTCTGCCAAGTTTTCTGGTGAAAAATTTAAATCTGTTTCTAAAATAACGTTCAAAGGTGGAGGACTTAATTTGGATGCCAATGCTTCATTTGCGGATTCTGGTGAACTGAAACAGGTTGCTATAAATCGTTTACAGTTTGGCCAAACTGATGTTCAGGCTATTCTGGCTCCAAATAGGGATGTTGAGAATGGGGGGTGGAATATTCATGTTTCTGGTAAGCAATTAGATTTAATTGATTGGATTGCAGGCCAAGATATCGAGATTGCAGAAGAAAAAGGAGAGGCTCTCACATTGTCTTTAAACTTGGACTCTATACAACTTTATTCGGATAGAAAGCTTTTGGATGTCAGCGGGATAATTTCGTTCGATGGTTGGGTCTGGCATAGGATAAATCTTAAAAGTGGACTAGGGGTGAATAAGGCCCTTGAAGTTTCACTTGTCCCGAAGAATGGGAAAAGATACCTATATGTATCTTCAAATGATGCAGGTTTAATTCTTAAGACATTTGACTATTATGACAACGTAATAGGTGGAAAATTGTCACTTCGCGGCGAATACCACGATATGTCACCCGATAGTAAGTTCTCTGGTCGTGCTAGGATTGACGATTTCCGAGTGATTAAAGCCCCTATTTTGGCAAAATTGCTCAATGTAGCATCGGTGACTGGTATTGTGGACGAGTTATTAGGTGGAGTTGGCATAGGGTTTGCTAAATTAGATGCACCATTCGAGAGCAAGAATGATATTATAAAGGTAAAGGATGCCTCTGTTTCTGGAGTTTCCTTAGGCATGACGGCAACTGGATTGGTAAACACTATTTTTCAAACTCTGAATTTAAAAGGTACAATCGTGCCAGCTTACTTACTGAATACAGCATTGACACGCATCCCAATTGTAGGAAAAATATTTTCAGGAGGCGAAAAAGATGGAGGGGTGTTTGCTGCTAACTATACAATGGAAGGTGATGTGAAGGAGCCGGATATTTCAACTAACCCTCTTTCTGTATTGGCGCCGGGACTGCTGAGACAGTTGTTTAAGATCTTTAATAAGCCAAACAAAGAAAAGACGAACAATTAATCAATTTCCCTAACAAGGATGTGACGTTTCTTGCCCGCAGATAATTTGATCACATTTTCTTTATTTTTATCTTTTGATGAAATTACTTGAGTCTCTTTGGTGATGATACTGTCATTCAGCCGAGCTCCACTGCCTTTAATAAGTCTGCGGGCTTCGCCATTTGAGTTTGCTAAACCTGCTTGGTGAAATAGGTCGAACGCATTATAGCCAGCTTCAAGATCACTTTTTTTGACCTCAAATGTAGGAAGATTAGCGCTGGCTCCAGCTCCTTCAAACGTATCTAGAGCAGTCTCAGATGCTAAATTTGCTGCTGCCTCACCATGGCAAAGTTTTGTAATTTGATCGGCAAGAATTTTCTTAGCATCGTTTATTTCTTCGCTTTTTAAAGCCTCTAGCTTTTTGATTTCTCCAAGTGGTAATTCTGTGAACAGACGCAAAAACCGTCCTACATCTGCATCTTCTGTGTTGCGCCAGTATTGCCAAAATTCATATGCAGATAGTTGTTTTGTATCTAGCCAGACTGCGCCTGCTG
>CAZXGI010000027.1:31223-31518 GCA_964639965.1 uncultured Rhodospirillaceae bacterium | reverse complement strand
TATGCGATCAACTTTTCTAGCAAAGAAGCAGGAGCATCCCAGGTAATCTGCTTTAATTCTAAAAAACCTACGTCAAACCAGCTTGCCAAAAGCATCTTAAGATCGATCTCCAAACCTTTGAGATCTATGTCATTTTTTGTCCAAAGAATTAAGTCTTTACGAATATCAACTAAAAACTTAACTCCTTCTGGTAATGCATTGAATTGATTTAATAATTTAACTCTAGGAGCCACTAATATGTCACGAAGTTTCTGCTCGGCCAAAAACAAACTTTCAGCATCTTCGGATCCAGAGA